>NZ_JBFUJE010000486.1:0-2941 GCF_056401535.1 Luteibacter sp. P4_E6
ATTCTGGCCATCGCAGTCATGGGCGTGGGCTGCAATCGAGAGGGTGGGGCAAGTAAGGACGCGGTCTTGGTCGCCCCATCCGATAAGCACGACGGCAACGCTTGGGGTCAAGTTATTCGCCAAGGGTTGGCGTCGGATGCGCCGAAAGTGAGCTCGCGACCCTACACATTTTTTGTCCCTTCGGATGGCGACGCCGATGCGGAGAGCAAGCGCAAGAACGAGTCGGAAGCTATAGCCACCCTAATCGAGCAAAGCACCGTGCCAGGTAGGACCATTGGTATCGGCGGTCCCGACCCTGATAAGACGGCTGAAGTTATTATTCAGGCCCTCAAGGGAGTGACGGCAGGACGTGCGACGGGCTTGACGATCGTCGTTGTTGGCGGCGGTCACCGCGACGAAGAGCTACGTAAACAGGCGGAAGCCTCGGGGGCAGATATTCGGATCAAGTCCGTCACGGTGAGCTGATCGAGGCTTGTACGCCGCAGTTCGTCTTTTCGACACCAAGAGTGTGTAAGAAAGCGACTAAGGCGTCCCGTTCGCTAACTGTTATGGCGATCGGGGCGCCGCTCGCTAGTCCTCTCCAATATACCTCTTGGTCAACGGCTGCTTCGAGCGTCGGAATGCTGCCGTCATGCATATATGGGGCAGTGTCTGCGACGTATCGGAGTGAGGGGGTGCGAAATCGCCCAACGTCATCCCCTTTTCGAGTAGTGACGAAACGGCCCAACGCCGCAATATCCGGGTCCGTGGCGACCATGGGGGCCGTGGCGCGGGGAGCGGCGGACGTAGACGCGACCTGGCTGAGCAATGCCGGAAGCTTGTCTTCAACACCGCGAAGCCCTGTGCCGCTCGCGTGAAAGGAGTAGTCCGTGTAGAGAGGTACGGATCCACTCGATTTGTGGCATGTAGCACACCCTGCTTTGCCATCGAAAAGGTCACGGCCGTAGCGGGCCTTCATGATCAACGGGTCTGCCTTTTGCTCCCGTGTCATCCGCTCAAAGTGTGTAGGCGGAATCGCCAGATCGCTAAGATATGCTGCGAGAGCATCAGCGACGTCTTCCTCGGAAAGAGCCGCATTTTTCAGCGATGCGCTCGCGTGCACCCGTACCATTAGGGCATCGGTGCTCGATAGCCCCATCTCTGCGGGATTCAGGAAGGGGTCCAATACCGCCTCGCTTAGCTGGTCGCGACGACCGTCCCAGAAGAGCGGCTGCGTTCTGTGAATAGCCAGGAGTGACGGGGCATTGCGCGTGCCTACGCGACCGAGCGCTCCAGGAGAAACCGCCGCTATCCCGCCAAACGCGCGCGTCGGAACGTGACAACTTGCGCAGCTGGTTCGTCCATCTGCACTGAGAGAGGGGTCGAAGAAAAGGCTCTCTCCGAGCCTGGCGGTGTCAGAGATAACCTTCGCCGAGACGTGACAGGAAAACGAGGTAGACGCTTCGACTGTTGCCGGCAACAGATAAGCGAGCGTAAGTAAGAGGGCGTGTCGCCACGGACTCATCTCGACCGATTCCCTTCGTCCATTCCTGTGACGTACATCACGAAAGATCCCCTGGTTTGTTCGCGTATCCTTGCATCGCCATAGGCCGGGAAGCTTCTCGGCGGTGCGGCGCGATATGAATAGCATGGATTTCGTGTCCGTGCCTTCACAGGGGACAGGGAAGCGTATGAAGATTCGCGTCGATAGCGACCACTCATGTAGTGGTCGCTCAACCGTGGCCGCCAGGCGCCAAGCTTGTAACGCGAATGCGGCGTTGAGGTGGCTGCTTATTGCTCTTTGCTGGCTGCTTCCGGCGGTGTCCGCACAGGCCGGCATGCGCTATGTGTACGACGACAACGGCCGCCTTGTCGCAGCCGTACGCGATGATGGAGCGGCATCACGATATACCTATGATTCGGTAGGAAATATCGTGTCAATTGATGGTGTCGGCGCCGGCGACTTGGTTGTATTTGGGTTCTCGCCGACACATGGCGATGTTGGGCAGGCCGTCACCTTGACGGGCGCGAATTTCGCGGCGCTCGCCTCCGGCAATGTGGTTCGATTTGCGGGTGTTGCCGCAACGGTAGTCTCGTCTTCGTCAACGCAGATCGTAACAAGCGTTCCCGCGGGTGCTGTGACCGGCAAAGTCACCGTCGTCGCTAGTGGCGCGTCGGCGGAGTCGGCGATTCCTTTCACTGTGGACGGCACCGGTCATCCACCTGTTATCACACAGGTCTATCCGCTTGTCGCATCTGCGGGCTCGACAATCTCGCTTACGGGTACTTACCTCAATCCCGTGCCGGATCAAACATCGGTCCGGCTAAATAGCTATGTGGCGAGCACGTCTTCGCTTGACGACAGCCATGCAGCGTTTTCAATAGCGCCAGGGGTAGGCAGCGGCAAGGTATCGGTGACGACACCGTTCGGCCGAGCAGTCAGCGCGAACGATATTTTGGTCGCTCCTCCCGGAATTGCTCCGGCAGATGTGTCGTCCACGCAGCGCATGATCGTCGACGGCGCGCCAATTAACGTAGCTGTCGCGGCGCCTTCGAAGTATTCGGCCGTCCTCTTTGACACGGTAGGCGGCTCGGCGCTAAGCCTTCAATTGAGCACGATCGCTCCCGCCGGGTCCTCGCTGTCCTACTCGGTCTACGACTCTCATAACTCGTTGGTCATGTCGGGCGCGGCGAGCGCGTCGGGACCCTCGGTGCATCTTCCCTATGTGAAGCAGCCAGGCACGTTTCTCCTACTCGTTTCTTCTAGTGCCCCGTTGAGTTTGTCGATGCAGGTGGAGACGGCGCCGGTTTTGACAGGTTCCAACGCCTCGGTGCACTTGATGACGAGCGTTTCCGATCAATCGAAACGCATGATCATTCCGGCAAAGGCTGGCGAAAACCTCGGTTTTGCCGTGACTGGCGTGACTACGTCGTCGGGCTACAACGATGTCCTGGTTACGCT
>NZ_JBFUJE010000487.1:0-2939 GCF_056401535.1 Luteibacter sp. P4_E6
TCTGTTCTTCCATCGCCTTGGCTGCCGCGGCAGCTTCTTCAACAAGGGCCGCGTTCTGCTGCGTCATGTCGTCCAGCTGGGTCACCGTGCGGCTGACCTCATCGATGCCCTGGCTCTGCTCCTGGCTGGCAGCCATGATCTCTTCCATGAAGGCGGCAACACGGGTGACGTTGCCCGTGAGCTCACTCATGCTCGCACCGGTGCGCTTGACCAGCTCGGCGCCAAGTGACACGTCGTCCGCCGACCCGGCAATCAGCGCCTTGATGTCACGCGCTGCCGATGCCGAACTCTGCGCGAGGCTGCGCACTTCACCGGCGACCACCGCAAAACCACGCCCCTGCTCGCCAGCGCGTGCCGCTTCCACCGCCGCGTTCAGTGCGAGCAGGTTGGTCTGGAAGGCGATGCCATCGATGACGCTGACGATATCGGCGATCTTCGCCGACGAGTCGCTGATCGCGCCCATCGTCGTGACCACCTGGGCGACGACATCGCTGCCACGATGCGCCGCGGCGGCGGCGGCGCGCGCCAGTGTATTGGCCTGCTTGGCGTTCTCGGCGTTCTGCCGCACCGTAGCGGTGAGCTCTTCCATCGAGGCCGCGGTTTCTTCCAGCGAGCTGGCCTGCTCCTCGGTGCGCTGCGAGAGATCCATGTTGCCGCTGGCGATCTGGGTGGCCGCCGACGAGATCGCCGTCGAGCTCGATTGCACGCGGCGCATCATGTCCTGCAGACGGGCAATGAAACGGTTGAAGCTGTCGACCACGGCGTTGTACTCGCTGCCGCTGCCCGCCGGCAGGCGACGTGCGAGGTCGGCTTCGCCCGAATTGAGCTCTTCGATGTTGGCCTTCAAGGTGTCCAGCTGTTTCATCAGCAGGCGAATACCGAAGATGAGCGCCGCCAGCAGCAGAAGGGCGAGCGGTAGCTGCACTTCGGCCAGCTTGGTCATGATCCGGCTGCTGTCCTGCGTGAGCAGACGCGTGGGCAGGCTCGTCGCAAGCACCCACGGTGTCCCCACGATCGGTCGCAGGAACAGCGTCTGCGATTCGCCGTCCACGTAGTCGCGCTCGACCTGCTTTGCCTTGCCCAGCTCGGGCATGGCGTCCTTGACCTGCGCGATCATCGGCGACGTCGCCGCGAGGTCGGCCAGCTTTTTCAGGACGATTTCGTCCTTGATATAGGTGGTGTTACTGACGATCGTACCGTTCGGCTCGACGATCAGGATCTGGCTGTGCACCTTGCCTTCCATGTCGGCGACGAGACGATTGAAGAAGCCCAGCGTGACATCCACCGTGGAGACGCCGAAGATCTCGTCGCCCTGGTAGATGGCCATGGCGCAATTCGTGCGCGGCTGCGCACTGGCGGCGTCCTTATAGGCGTCCGCCCAGAGGCAATGTCCGCGCGGCGCGGTCAGGCCGTTCTTGTACCAGCTCTGCTCCCAGTACTTCAGGGCATCGGGCTGGTTCCAGTGGGTGTTGACGACAAGCTTGCCGGTGGCGGCGTCGCGCGCAAAGAACGTGCTGTCACGCTCCTTCGTGGCCTCGCGCTTGAACGGCAACGGCCAGATGCCGCCGCCGAACACGTCCTGGTCACCGTACTGGTCGACGAGACCAGGCTGCAGCCGGTCGATCGAAGCGCTGTCCATCAGCGCCACGCTCTGCGTGATGCTGCGCTGCTGCGCCTCGACCTGGTGCAGCTTGTTGGTGATGACAAGACCAATCTCGTCCACGTTGCGACCGACCCGTTCGGCCTCGCTGCGACGTAGATCGGGCGTCACGAATAGCCGGACCACAACGAAGGTCAGGACGACGAGCGCAAGAAAATACGCCAGGACGAAGGCGGTATACCTTGCCTGGGTGGAACGAAAAAGATTCACGAAGAGGGCCGGATCGGGTATGTGGAACACCCATTTCGGCGCGCCGTCGCGTTTCTTTAGGTCGAAAGCACCTAGCCGAGAGCGCCGTCGACCATCGCCTGGGCCTCTTCAAGCACCTTGGCCAGATGTTCCTTGCCACGGAAGCTCTCGCCGTAGACCTTGTAGATGTCCTCGGTTCCTGACGGCCGGGCCGCAAACCAGGCCTGATCCGACATGACCTTGATGCCGCCGATCGCCTGCCCGTTGGCCTGGTTCACGATCGCGACGATGGGATCGCCTGCCAGCGTCTTCGAGGTGACCTGCTCGGGGGCCAGCTTCGACAGGCGGCTCTTCTGGGCATGGGTGGCGGGCGCATCGATACGCGCGTTGGCGGGATCGCCCAGCGTGTCGGTGATCTGGCGGTATATCAAGCCGGGATCGCGCCCCAGCTTCGCCGTCATTTCACCCGCCAACAGTGCCGCGGCGATGCCGTCCTTGTCGGTCGACCAGGCCGCGGCGTTTCGAGTCAGGAACGAGGCACCCGCGCTTTCTTCGCAGCCAAAGCCCAGGCTGCCGTCGTAGAGGCCCGAAACGAAATACTTGAAGCCCACGGGCACCTCGAGCAACGGCCGGCTCAGATGCTTCGCGATGCGATCGAGCAGCCCCGTGCTCACGGCGGTCTTGCCCACGGCGGCATCATCGCGCCAGCCCGGACGGTTCTGGAACAGGTACCACGCCGCGGTGGCGAGGTAGCTGTTCGCTTGCATGAGCCCTGCGCTGGGTGCGACGACACCGTGGCGGTCGTGGTCGGTGTCACAGGCKAAGGCGACGTCGAACTTGTCCTTGAGCCCGATGAGGCGCTGCATGGCGTACGACGACGACGGATCCATGCGAACGCGTCCGTCCCAGTCCAGCGACATGAAGGAGAACGTGGGGTCGACCACGTCACTGACGACCGTGAGATCCAGCCCGTAGCGCTCGCCGATCATCCCCCAGTAGTGCACACCGGCGCCGCCGAGTGGATCCACACCCATGCGAACGCCGCTGCCGCGGATCACCTCGAGGTCGAGCACGTCGCCCAGGTCTTCTA
>NZ_JBFUJE010000488.1:0-2936 GCF_056401535.1 Luteibacter sp. P4_E6
CAGCGCGTCTGGGAATACCACAACGTGGTTGATACCAATGAGGGCCAGTGGCAGGTGCTGGGTCACGCGCAGGACATTACGGAACAAGTATTGCAGGAGCAGCGCCTGCGAGAATGGTCTATCCGCGATGCGCTGACCGGCTGTTACAACCGGCGCTATCTTGCCCAGCATCTAGAAAGAGCAGGTAGTCAATCGCCCTGGTCATGCGTCACGCTTGACCTCGAGAAGTTCAAGGCCATCAACGATACCTTCGGGCATCAGCGCGGCGACGAGGTGCTGATCTCAATGGCCCACTTCTTTCAACGCCATGCGCGTGGAGGCGACTACGTGATTCGGCTTGGCGGGGACGAGTTTCTTATTATCTTGCCCGACAGTACGATCACCGAGGCACATGCCCTGGCTGCACGCTTGGCCGGTGACGCGAGTGCGGCGCCGTGCGGATTCACCGCCGGGTGCGCCGCCCATCTGCCCGGAACGCCGATAGACGCCACGCTGGTGGAAGCCGACCGCGCGCTTTACACGGTTCGTTGGCGCAGGGGCGACGGTGGCCCGGATCGCGGCCGATAAGTCTTCGTCCCATTCGCTTTATCACAGAGAGTCTGATCGGTACGGCCAAGCTGCCTTACGCTCGGGCCGATGGTTTCCAGGAGTCGTCGCRTCGCCTTCATCGGGGTAGCGTAGGCTGCTGAAATCATGGACATTGAGATTCTCAAGCAGGCGGTATTGGACTCGCGGGATGGCATCACGATCTCGGATAGTTCCGTCGAGGACAATCCTTTGATCTTCGTAAATCCTGCATTCGAGCGCATGAGCGGCTACTCATTAGACGAAATAATGAATCGGAATTGCCGATACTTGCAGGGGGAAGATCGGAACCAGCCAGGCCGCACAGTCGTGCACGATGCCATGAGAGACGGACAGTATTGCCTGGTTACCGTGCGAAATTATCGCAAAGACGGATCGATGTTTTGGAACGAACTAAGTATCTCCCCCATCTACAACGTGGAAGGAAAAGTCGCGAACTTCATCGGGATCCAGAAGGATGTCACGGCACGCATGATGATCCAGGACCAACTGCGTGCGGACAACCAATCCCTCGCAGAGGCCAGATCGAGTTGGGAAGAGCTCTCTATGCGGGACGGTCTGACGGGAATCTTCAACCGGCGTTTCTTCGACACTCAGCTCGAGATCCAGTGCAGCATCGCCACCCGTAGCGGTGATCGGGTCACTCTGCTTATGATCGATGTCGATCATTTCAAGGAGTTCAACGATATCTATGGTCATCAGGCTGGTGACGAAGCGCTGAAACGGGTCGCGTACAGCCTCAATGAGTCATTTCTTCGCGCTTCCGATTTCGTCGCAAGGTATGGTGGCGAAGAGTTCGTCGTTTTGTCCGTTGGCACCACGCGAGAACAGGCCTGCATATTTTCCGCCTCGTTATGCGATCGCATACGGCGGTTGAGAATATCTCACGAGGGTACTCCCGGGGGACATCTCACCATCAGCATCGGTATTACGGTGCATGATTTCGCTTCAGGCGATCCGTCGCAGATTCYGATTTATCAGGCAGACAGTGCGCTGTACGCCGCCAAGCGCCGAGGCAGGGACCAATACAGCATTGCTCCTTCAGCGCGCGGATGACCAGCTCAACCATGCCGTTCTGCCGCGGGCAGTGCGGCGTGATGGACTCTTGCCGCAAATCATCACGGGTAGGGCAGGGGTGCTTGATCGCCAGCATCAGTTCATCCAGGCTACTTCCAGCACGCCGAGTGAGGCGCTGTCGTCCACACCTGCACGTCGCCGCTTCCATCTGCCCGAGCGACGTGAATGACCCATGGGATATCGAAGCGCCGTGGAAAACGCCGCGTATCCTTCGCGTCCGCATGAGGCAAGCGATAGGCGATGAGGGCGCCGTCGGGCGACCACGCCGGGTCGAGGCCGAACGGCTTAATGATCACATGAAGCCCCGTGCCGTCAGGATGGATGAGCGAGATGCCCTTGGGCGTATTGAACGCGATCCACTGGCCATCGGGCGACCAAGCAGGGTGATTCGATTTGTGCCAGCGGTCCGTCGGATCACCCTTCACGACAATCGCTCTGCGCATTTCGCTACCGAGCCGGTCTCCGGGGATATTCGTCAGTTGCCGGGTGGTGCCTGTGGTGGCATCCATGACGAAGAGCTCCTGAAGGTTGCAGCTGCTCCGATCGGCCTTGATCGCTCCGGTGAAAACGACCGCCTTCCCATCCGGTGACCATGAAGCGAAATGGCTGCCGCACGCACGGACCGGGTCCGCACAGACAGGATGTCCTTCGCCCTGGACCGGCACGATGCACATCTTCGCCGTGGGATACATGATGCCCGCCACGCGCGTTCCGTCCGGTGCAAGGACGAGCTGGGTCGGAAGGTGACGCTGCTCCGGCGTCGGCGCAGGTGCGCCGCGATCCGTCCAGTCGGCCGCGCTGTGGCCCGATCGAGCGGCGGGCCAGCCGCAGCTGCGGAACCGCAAACGAGGGAGAGGCCGGCGACGCATCGCGCGATGAGGCGAATCATTTGCCTTGGCCGCATGACTTACCTCAGTGGAAAGCCGTTGGCGCTGGATCATGCAGGCACTTGTCATTTGACGGAAGGCACTTCGCCGAACTCGGGTAGTGATTTCCTATCGAGATCAAGAAAAAGAGTAACCCGACAGCAGCTCTGGAACAGAGCCATTTTGCAGCCGGGCGCTCTCCCATGCGAGGATGCGACGGGGCCACCGGACTGGCCCGACAGGGGAATCCATCCATGCGTTCAAGGCCAATGGCGGGCAGGCTCGCGGCTGCGCTCATTGTTTCAGTGGTTCTGCTTCTTTCCGCGTGCGGCAGGCGCGATTCATCGGCAGGCGATGCTTCCAAGCCCATCGATCTCAACGGCCCCATGACCCTGTACGCGGCAGCAT
>NZ_JBFUJE010000489.1:0-2929 GCF_056401535.1 Luteibacter sp. P4_E6
CACGCAGGCCGATACGCAATCGTAATTTCAGTTCCTTCGCACCCGAATGACGGACCACATTGGTCGCACTTTCCTGCACGACGCGATAAATCGCGGTAAGCGTCTCGTCGTCGAGCAGCCGGGGTTCGCCCCGCAAGTCGGTCACATAGTGAATGCCAGCAGCCGTGAGCATGTCGCGTACCGGGCCTTCGTCCAGTGCCCGAAGCAGGCCGAACTCGTCGAGAACGGAGGGGCGCAGGCTGTCCAGCATCTTGTGCAGGGCGCGGCGCATGTGGCCGAGGATGCCGTTGATGGAGGCGCCGATGTCGTCGAGGCCCGCGCTGCCGAGTCGCGCCTGGGCCAGTTTGAGGTGGGTCTGGATGGCGGTGAGGTTCTGGCCCAGTTCGTCGTGAAGCTCGGCGGCCATGTGCTTGCGCAGATCTTCCTCGGCCTGGAGGTTGCCGCGGGCCGCGTCCCGTAACTGACGTGCAAGCTGGTCGAGACGCTGGTTGGCGGCGGCAAGGTGGGTGTTTTGCTGGGCTACTCGCTCGCTGCTCCGGCGCAGGGCGTCGGTGGCGGCGCCGAGCATGAGGGTGCCCGTGCCCGCCACGGCGAGGAACAGGTGGGCGGCGGCAGTCGGGGCGCCGCGGCCGATCATGTCTTCGGTGACATTCAGGCCCACGCTGGTGATCAGCATGGCGAGGCCTGCGCCGCGCCAGCCATGGCGGAAGGCGAAGAACAGCACCGGCGCCAGCGACAACACCCGCGCGAACTGCGGCTGGGGCGAGTATTCGGCCAGGGTGATCAGGATCGCCAGCGAGGGCAGCATCACCAGCAAGCCGTCCAGGAGCAGCTCGGCGAGGGCGGACTGGGTGGGCCGTTCGCGGAAGATCAGGATCATCACCGGGACGACGAGCAGCACGCCTAGGTAGTTACCGAGGAGATCGCTGCCGAAGGTGGTGCCGAGCATTTCCACGGGGGCCGCCGGATGCAGCGAGGCCATCATCGCGGCATTGCCGGCGGTGGCGACGGTGGCCGTGACCATGGCCGACAGCAGCAGGCGGGCGACGTCTTCCGGGGTATTCAGGCTGGCATGCAGGTGGGCGCGACGCAGCAGCCAGAGGCAGGCAGCGACCATCAGCGGCTCGGGCGCGTCGCCCAGCACGAAGCCGGCACCGCCGATCGGCAGTCCGCTACGCCACTCGCAAAACGTGCTGGCGAGGATCTCGGCGCCGAGGATCCAGAACCAGTTCCGGGTCCGCATGAGGAGCAGGGCGCCGAAGCGCAGGCCGAAGGGCAGCACCCAATAGGGCTGTTCCGTCGGCCACAGCAGGATCCAGGCCGCGGCATAGACGAGGGCAAACAGAGGGCCGGCGAACCGGGAGACGGCGTTTRGTCGCATTCCCCGAATGTTACACGGCGAACCTCAGATGACGTTGCACGGTTCCACCCATACGCACGCGTCGGGCGAGCCTGCTACATTCTGTCCATGCCAAGAATCGTCCTTGTAGATGACCACGCCATCGTTCGTGAGGGTTTCAAACGCCTCATCGAGCTGGAACCTGACCTCGACGTCGTCGCTGAGGCAAGGAACGCCGACGAGGCGGTGGACGCTGTGACCCAGCATCTTCCCGACCTGGTCGCGGTGGATCTCTCCTTGCCCGATGGCAGCGGGCTTCCGTTGATCGAGCACCTGGCGAGTATTTCGCCGGACATGAAGATCGTGGTGCTGAGCATGCACGACGGCGAGCCTTATGTTTCCGAGGCGCTGCGTCGCGGTGCCCGCGGCTATGTCACCAAGGGCGTGGCGCCCGAGGAGCTGGTCGTGGCGGTGCGCGCCGTGCTGGCGGGCGAGCAGTATCTGAGCTCGGACCTGCGTGAGCGCCGTTCCGGCCGGTCGTCGGTGGACCTCGATCCATTCAGTCGCCTGACGGCGCGCGAGCGTGAGGTCTTCCTGCTGCTAGCGGCAGGGCGGGCACCCAAGCAGGTGGCTGCGGAGCTTGGTATCGGGCAGAAGACGATCTATATCCACCGCGCGGCGGTGATGAACAAGCTCAACGCGGGGTCCGAGCTGGATCTTTATCGGATGGCGCAGGAGCGGGGGCTTATTCGCGCCTGATCGGGGTTGCCGCAACCTGGTTTTCGCCGATGAATCGGCTCCTACAAGAGCTAAAAGCCAAGGGTTAGCCCTGTGCTCGGTCGAGCATCTTCTTGGCGTGGGCGCGGGTTTCCTTGGTGATTTCCACGCCGCCGAGCATGCGTGAGAGCTCGTCGCGCCGGCCCGCGGCGTCCAGGGTGTGGATGCGCGTGCGGGTGGCTTCGCCATCGCTTTCCTTGGCGACCTGCAGGTGCGCGTGGCCTTGGGCGGCCACCTGGGGCAGGTGGGTGACGCACATCACCTGGACCCGCTCGCCGAGCGCACGCAGTTTCTGACCGACCACTTCGGCGACGGCGCCACCGATGCCGGTGTCCACTTCGTCGAAGATCATGCAGCCGATGTTGTCGTTGCCCAGCGTAGCCACTTCGATGGCCAGGCTGATGCGGGCGAGTTCGCCACCCGAGGCCACCTTGCGCAGCGGGCGCGGCGGCTGGCCGGGGTTGGCGCTGACCAGCAGTTCGCAGCGCTCACGACCTTGTGGATCGGGTTCGTCGCCGTCCACGCGCTCCAGCGAGACTTCCAGGCGACYGCCGGCCATGCCGAGCTCGCCCATCAGCGCAGCCACCGAGGTGCCAAGGCGACCGGCGGCGGCAAAGCGCGCGGCCGACAAGGCGGCCGCCGCTTCGTCATACGCCTTGTGCAGGCGATCGCGCTCACGTCCGAGGCGATCCAGGGCATCGCCGGCGCCTTCGAGCTCGGCGAGGCGCTCGCGAATCTCCTCAGCCTTCACCGTCAGTTCCTCGATCGGCAGCCGGTAACGGCGCGAGAGGTCGTGCAGGTGTGTGAGCTGGG
>NZ_JBFUJE010000490.1:0-2929 GCF_056401535.1 Luteibacter sp. P4_E6
GTCTCTGGAGCCCTCACGAGACGTACCGCCGGAGGACGTGACGTGTCGCGCACGGGATAGCACGCGGTGAGCCCCAGTGCGACCGCGATCATGGCCATGCAACCGAAGCGCTTCATCGGGCAGGAAAGCCGGGCGCGGTGGCTTTACCCGTAACGGGCCTGGCGAACAGGAAGCCCTGTTGCAGCACTACCCCAAGGTCCAGTAACGCCGAGGACTCATCGGCCGTCTCCACGCCCTCGCCGATCACGCGCACGCCAAGGTCTTCGCATAACTGGCTTACGTGCCGCACGATGCGTTGACGCACCTTGTCCGTATCGATCGAGCGGATAAGGCCGATATCCAGCTTCAGCAGGTCAGGCTGGAAGTCCGCCAGCAGGTTCAGCCCTGCGTAGCCGGCACCAAAGTCATCGATTGCCGTGAGAAATCCGTGTGCTCGGTAACTCTGCAGGATCGAGAGCAGGTGGCGATGATCGATGATGGCCTCGTGTTCGGTCACCTCGAAAATGATGCGCGACAGCGGCCAGTTCAGCCGCTGCGCCGCAGCCAGCGTCGTGCGCAGGCAATGCTCGGGGATGTACACGGCGTTAGGAAGAAAGTTGATCGAGACCATCGAGGGCAGCTCGGCCTCAACGGCACACTCCAGCGCCCTCACCCTGCACTTCTGGTCGAAAGCATATTGGTTGTTCTCATCGACCGCGGAGAGGACATCCGCCGCGGACGCACCGTCCGCTCCACGAACCAGTGCCTCATGGGCGAAAACCGTTCGCTCGGCAGCGTCCACGATGGGCTGGAACGCCATCGTGATGGCACCGGCGAAGGCTTCGCCATGACGACATGCAACGCACGAGTCCCGCTCACCCATCGCACCCTCCAAAGTCCCKCGAGCCACCCAAGGTCCCTGCCCGGGCAGCCAGCTGAGCGCCGCATGCCTGGGCCCCACGGGACCGGTCTGGGCCCATCATGCCGCCTTTGCCATGGGGCGGCGTGATGAGCGCCTCGACGTTTCGCCTCGTTACTTTTTATCTTGCGCCAGTGGCAGAACCTTCTCGCGTAGCACCTTGTACTCAGCGTCCACGACTTCCTGGTTCGGATCGTGCCCTGAATGCTCAAGCAGCACGAAGCCCTTCGCCGGTGCCTTGATGCTCTCGTAATACCGGCGGGCCAGCTCCGGCGGTGCCAGGAGGTCATGCGCACCTTCGACAAAGAACACCGGAATGGTGAAGTCCAACCCCAGCTTCGGCAGGTCCACCTGCGACAGCATGCCGTCGCCGTGCATCCCGACGAAATTCATGAATGAGTAGTCTTCGCCGGCTTCGTAGTCGGCTTCGGCTTTTGCCGTTGTGTAGGCCGGTGCTCGGTGCCAGCTCTCGGGCGGCGGCAACGTGACCTTGGCTTCGTACTTGCGAATCACCCGGCGCACCTTGCCGAAGCTACGCGGGTCGGTCCACGGCGGTAACCCGACCTGCTCGAGCACGGCAAGGGAGTCCTTGTCATTCGCGCTGGTGGCGAGCGCCAGGAGCTTCCTGTAGCTCGCAGCCTGGGCTTCCACGGAGTTGACGACCTGCGACGTACCCACGTACGCGTAGAACAACTCCGGATGCGCCTTGACCATGTAAACGGCAAGGATCGAGCCCCAGGAACTGCCCCACAAGATGACCTTCCGCTTGCCATACTTCCTGGCCAGATAGGCGGCAAGTTCGTTGCCGTCCTGCGCCATCCTTTCGATCGTCAGTTTCTCGTCCGATGCCGGCGGGCTCCGGCCATAGGTCATGCCCGATCCGCGCTGGTCCCACTGGACGACGATGAAGTCGCGTTCGCCCGCGCCGTAGATGCTGTCGGAGAGGCCGCTGAGGGGATTACCGGGTCCACCGCTGATGAAGAGAAGGACAGGGTTGGCGCAGCTGTCGCCCTTGGCCGTTACCCACTGTTCGATGCCTCCGATAGTGACAAAGCCCGAATCGTCGACTTTGGCCGGCTTGCCCTTGCACGAAGGCGAAAGGCTTGCATCGCGCGTCGAATGCCCTGCAAGCGCATCCGCGGAAACCGAGAGTGGTGCCCATAGAACAGCTGCCAGCCCCAGAGCCAGCGCGATGAATCTCGTCACAGTCCACTCCCCTGTCAATGGCGGATACGCCATCTCGATGGAATATAGCGTGTCTCACCGGACCGCACACAGCAGGCCCGAACCCGCCCGCGTATGATCGACGCAACTCCTTCTATGCACCGGTGACGACGCCTGTGGAAACCTTCGATGTAGTAGTGATTGGGGCCGGTCCTGCCGGCATCAGCGGCGCGGTGGCCGCCGGATTCATGGGCGCGCGTACGCTCCTGATCGAGAGGGAGACGCAGGTCGGTGGTGCGGGCATCAACACCGGCACGATCCCGAGCAAGACCTTGCGCGAAACCGCCCTGGCGCTTTCGGGCATCCGTTCCCGCCGCCTCTATGGCGTCGATCTGTCGCTTCGACGCGAAGCCACGATCGCGGATTTCACACACCATCGCGATAACGTGATGCTGGGCGAGCACAGGCGCGTGGGTCACCGTCTGGATGGTCTGGCCGTCCAGCGACGCGTCGGATCGGGAGCCTTCGTTGATGCGAACACGGTATGCGTGACAGGCCCGGGAAATGAAACCGAGCTGGTGCAAGGCGGCATCATCCTCATTGCCACGGGCTCGTCGCCGTTCCGGCCTGCCGAATTTCCTTTCGAACATCCCCACGTGCACGACTCCGACGAGATCCTCAACATCGAGTCCGTGCCGCACGTGCTGGTGATCGTCGGCGCCGGCGTCATCGGCTGCGAGTATGCGTCGACATTCTGCGCGCTCGGCACCACCGTGCATCTTGTCGACGGTCGGTCGTCACTGCTTCCCTTCATTGACGCCGAAATCTCGAGCGCCCTCACGACAGCACTGACGGCGCTGGGCGTAC
>NZ_JBFUJE010000491.1:0-2906 GCF_056401535.1 Luteibacter sp. P4_E6
GCCGTAGGTGTTTCCGCTCCCTTGGGATGACCAGCGTCGAAGTCGCGCTCAACAAGCAAATTTTTAACGTTGGACACGTACTTGGCAGGGCCGTCGAGAACATTGTTCTTGATGCCGAAGTCGAAGTTCAACTTGCCGTCGATAAAGCCCTGAATGCGGCCCTCGATGGCGTCATCGTTCCAGTCAATTTCTGCCCTGGTGAAATAGCCGTAGAGCTTGAAATTGTCCGGCAGCGTTGCTGACATCGGTTCCACGACGGTCGCGACCACTTGGTTGGCGTTCTCGTCCAGATAGCTCCAGTGACCGGTCTTTCGGCCCGCCTTGAACGCGCCTTTGACGACGGTCTTTCCGTGACTGTCGACGTCCGAGAACGGGCCTTCCTTGAGTCCATCGCGCACGTCATATGAAACGACGCCGTCCGAGTAGTGGCCGTCGCGTAAATTCCCTTCTTTCCAGGTGGCGTCGGTCAGGGCCACACCGTCTGGCGTCCAGCTGCGCAGGCGTCCGTTCAGGACGTCGTGTTCGAAATGCGCCTCCCACACCATCTGCTTGCCGTCCCAGGTGTAGCGGGTGACCGTGCCCTCAAGGTTGCCGCCCTCGTAGTGCAGAGACTCGACCTTTTCACCGGACTGCGTGTTGTAGATGACCATGTCGCCATCGAGCCGTTCGTCTTTCCGTGACAGTTCAAGGGCCAGCTTGTTGCCGGACCCGTAGCATCGCGACGGACCTGCCGACAGTCCCTTCTCAAAGTGCACGACGCAGCGCGCGAGGGCTGAGTGGCCGGGTGCGCCATTGATGGCGCCGACTTTCTTGTCCCACGTTGCGGCGATGTCGGCGGGAATAGCGTCGACGTATGCCGCATCCCCGTCAAAGGGCTCGGTGCTGCCGTGCTTGTAGGCCAGTCCCTGGTTGAAGTCGAGCTGGCGTGAGTCGAGCTCATTGTGGCCGCAGGCGGCGAGGCATGCGAAGGCGAGGGCAGTGACCCCCACTTTGGGAAGACGGTAGGTCATGGCTGGTCCTTGTTTTCGAGCGCTTCGGATGACGCGTGTTGAGAGGCGGTGGTCCGGATAGCCGATGGCAGGGAACTTAAGAAGATGTCCTGGTTTGCTCCGTCGGGCCTTCGCCATCTTGCGTTCCTGCTCCATGAGTTGCAGAGACGTGTATCGGCAGCGTGTGCGCGAACTTTAGCGGCCCTCGCGCGTTCCGCCTGTACATCGGAGCATTCCTCTCCCCAGTTACGTCACGGGATTCTGTTATTGGGGTGGCACCACCAAGGACGCCTGGTACACCTACGATGGCGACAGCCGCGTGTTGGTCTCCGCTGGCCAGTTGGTCAATGGCGCCATTGCGGTGTCGACCGACGCCTCGTCCTACGCACTGGGTTACGAGGGCGCCGGCAACACCATCACCCGCATGACCTTGACGCCCGCCGGGTTTAGGCAGCAAAACGATCCGGCGACCTCGGGTTATGGTTGACACTAGCTAATGGGGGGGCGACAAAGGGACCTTCGTCGACGCGTCTGTAGGGGAAATCCGACAATCGAAAATCCGTAAGGGACGGCCATGTGGCACCGATCAGCACAGGGCGCGGACCGATAAACGACGCTCGGGCGCACAGCGACGAAACCGCTTGCGACTTCCCACAAACCGGAAAGTCCTGTCGACTGCTCGCGTGACACCGCCATCCATCTGCCGAGAAGAGTGCGGGCATATGTCCGCTGATTCAGGGAAAGCGGCAACTTCTAACGCCGACGCGACTTCTTGTCCGCCTTACGTACCTCTCCGTCGGTCTGGCCATTTGCGTACATTCGAATTGAAGTATCCAAGATTGACTCGAGCAATTTATTTCCCGCATCGAATTTCTCAGGACTGCGCAGCTTCGAAAGGATGCTTACGAGTGACTGAGCCGTAAGCTTGAGTACCAAAACACCCTTATTGTAAAACTCTCTGAACGCGTCAAGCTCCCGGTCTTTCGAAAGGCCCTGCTGGGTGTCTCGACAAACGATGAATGCGAGTTTGCCGTACTCCTTTCCGAGGTAGGAAAACACCTGTCGGTACTCATCCACGCCGACGGATTCGTAGTTCTTCATTTCGAAGATGACCTGCCGCGTGGAATAATCTTTGAGAATCCTTTTCCAAAATCCCGAAAGAGCCTGGTTAGTTGCAACGAGGTCGCGTCTTTGGGTGGAGGCCGCATTCGGTTTGAGTTGGACATTGGTCAGCTGTCGTGCAAAGGCGATTTCCACAGCCCGCTTGCACCAGTCTTCAAATTGAGATGCACCCTCGGTGCCGCTGGGTATGTTCCGAAGTTCAGTGATGAGCTGCCCAAGCAGACGGGACCGCTGCTCACCACTTTGCGATGCGATGGTGATTTCGTATTCGTCGTAGATTTCTTCGGCGTCGTCCTGGTCGAGATCACCATGTTCGAGATTTAGGGCCGGCCAATAGCAGGGATGGACCATCAGCACGTCGGATGGTGAAAACTGCCGATCCGGTCGCTTGCCGTCGTGAGAAAAGACGAAGTTCCCATGTTGCTTGTCGAAAAGTCCGAAAAATCCGATGCCGTATAGAGCTCGGATCGCCTCGTCCGGAGTTCCGAGTATTTGAAAGTGCTGGGCGATTTGCTCGTCAAGGCTATCGTTGGCCATCGAAGCGCCTAACAGATCCGCGGCCTCTCCCCATGTAACCTTTGCGTTGCCGGCGGCAAAGGCCTTCGTGAGCAAGCTGATTCCAGGTAAAACTGATTCGTACTCTTTCCGAAGGTCATCGTAACGGGTCAGCGAGATCTGCTTTGACGAGTGTAGGAAATCTTCCTCGATGAGCGTCGTTCTGCTCTGCCGCTGAGCCTGGTAAAAGGCTGTATTGAGCAGGCCGATGACGTCTCTTGGCCGATAAAGCGTCAACTT
>NZ_JBFUJE010000492.1:0-2902 GCF_056401535.1 Luteibacter sp. P4_E6
GGCCGTACTCGACGGCCTCCTCGGCGGACATCCACTTGTCGCGCTCGATATCCTCACGCACCCGCTCGATGGGTTGCCCGCTCTCGCGTGCGATGACCATGGCGATGCGCTCGCGCGCCTTCAGGATCTCCTTTGCCTGGATGGCGATGTCACTGGCCGGCCCACCCGCGCCGCCGCTGGGTTGATGGATCAGGAAGCGCGTCTGCGGCAGGCAGAAGCGGCGTTCGCGCGGCGCGCCCAGATAGAGATGGTTGGCGGCGCTTCCCACCCAGCCGGTACCGATCATGTTGACCGGCGAGGAGATGAAACGCACCGCGTCGTGGATCACGTCGCCCGACTCGAGATGGCCGCCAGGCGATGAGACGATCATGTCGATGGGCGCGTTCGATTCGGCATCGAGCGCAAGCAGGCGGCGTACGGTCTCCGAGGCCATCGTGTCGGTGACTGTGCCGAAGACCATTACGGTCCGGGCGCGGAAGGTTTTCTCTTCCAGGAACGCGCTGTTCTGCGGCGGCTGGGAGGTGTTGTCCGTCTCATTCGCAAACATGGGGAATCGCTCCATTGTGGTAGGTTCACCCCATAAACGAACGAGCGGCCACGAACGTGACATCTCCCGTGCATGACCATCCATTCGCCACAGACGCCGCGCTCCGCCGGCGCTTGATGGGTTTGGCCAGACACTGGCTGGGCGATACAGGCGCCGCCGAAGATCTGCTGCACGATGCGTATCTGCGTACGACGGATGGCCCRTTGCCTGCTTCGGCAGCCAGCCAGGAAGCCTGGCTCGTCACGGTGCTGCGTAACCTGTGCATCGATCAACTGCGCCGCCAGGGTCGCTACCAGGCCATCCTTGGACAGCTTGCCGGCGAGTGGACGGCCGAGAGCGACGGCGATCAGCCAGAGCATCTGGCAGCGCAGGCCCAGCGCGTCGACGAAGCCTTGCTCAGCCTCATCCATCACCTGCCGGCCGACGACGTCGCCGCGTGGTTGTTGCATGAGGTTTTTGATGTCAGTCATGCCGAACTGGGCGCCCTGGCCGGGCGCAGTGAGGTGGCTTCGCGTCAGCGGTTCCATCGGCTGATGGCGCGCTTGCCTCGGCCCACCTCCCTGGCGATGCCGGAGGATGAGGACCAGGCTGCCTTGCTTGCCTTGTGCCAGCAGGCACTCGCACGGTGCGAGACAGCTGCGTTGGTCACGCTGGTGCGGACGGCGGCGCCGCAGGCCATGGCCGCGCTCGCAACGAGTGGGAACCGCGATCCAGTCGTTGCGGCAAAGGCACCGAGAACGCAGGTGGTCCAGGTCGCCGATCAACTGGCCTTGCGGATCCAGATCGGCGATGGCCCGGTCACCTGGATACCGTTGGGCGAGGCGATGACCGAGGTGGCTTGAGCCCGTTCGCCACAGGACTTAGAAATTTAATCCTAAGGGCCGATTACAACCGTATCTATCGCTCTGTCTTCGTATATCGGCAGGCGTGAGATGCCGCGCGATCAATTCATCCGGGCTGAGGCTCTGCCACACTTCGACATCGATGCAGTGGCGATCCGTGATGCCAAACAACCGCTGCGTGCTGCGCATGACGGCGCCGACGCCCTGGTCTTGCGTGTTGGTAAGTTGGATGCCGGGTACGGCATTCGCATCGGAACCGGGAACACCTCTGACATCTCGGGCGTGTTGCGCGTTGAGCAGGCGCTGCTGAAAGCCGCCATCTCCCACGGAGGTGTGAATGTTCGCGTCGCTATCGGGCGCCGCGGTCGCGGCAAGTCCAGCCGTTGCTACAGGTGGGAATGATACGTAAGAGGAAGGTGCCTCCAGCTGCGCAGCGATGCGCTGAGGACGTCGGGCCGGTGGCGATGCAGGTTCTACCCTGGCTGTCGGTGGCGCGGATGGCATAGGTGTAGTTGATGGCACGGCGATCAATCGAAGTTGAAGTGCCGTGTCATGATTGTCTATCGGGGGAGCCGTGTTCGCGCGCGGGCACGCGGGCCGCAAGAGAACCATCGATAGCCCGAGATGGCAGCTGATCGCCACGACCATCGCCGCGATTCGCCGGGCCGACCCGAGTGGGTCAGCAGATGTATTCCCCTCGTGTCTCACTGGCCGGTCTCCCTCTGGCAAGGCGAACGCTGCTCCCCTTGCGGACTCTCGGACGCGCGAGGCCCACGACAGCTAATCAGATGTGCCCGGCACGGCAAAGTTCAGTGGCGACAGGTAGACCGGAGCAGCCCGGCGACCAAGAAAATGGTTCTTCGCGGAATGCCGGGGACGCCGAAGACGGTGAGGCGCAGAGCCTTCGGTGCTCAGACGTAGCGGCACAGAGCCTTCGATGCCCACCCTCGCTGCTCAGACACGTCCTCCGCGTTTCGTACCGGAAAGGCCGCTGCGCGGCCGTGTACTTATTTGGCCTACGGCCGCTCCACTTGTGCGGAACTCGCCTCGAGGGTGGGCACCGAAGACTCTTCCCATCCCTGAGGTTCGTGTGGGTCGAGCCGACAGAGCAGCGCCGCTCCGGCTACTGGCTCGTCGGCATCGCCAATCGGTCGACCCCAGCGCGCTGAGATCGTCCGCGAGTCAGCGCAGCGGCGAGGAAAACGCTCGCCGCGTCGGAAATGACGTATCTGCACGACCGCCGTAACGGTCCGCTTGGGCACCAAGGTCTCCCCGCGAGACGCCCAAGTGTAGAGAGCGATGGCGGAGCCGAGCCACCCGCGAAGCCGAAGGCGAGCCATGCGCGAGGTGCGAGGTGCGAAAGAATGCCCCGACCTAAACCCGCGCGCCCGGGCCCCGGTAATCCGCGAAGAACCCAAAAAATCGCATCGAACTGACGCGATTCGCCATTATCTAGTCGAGTTGACGCGAATAGCCTGACTATCGCGCCATTTTGACGCGATTTGCTTATAAT
>NZ_JBFUJE010000493.1:0-2892 GCF_056401535.1 Luteibacter sp. P4_E6
CGGTAACGGGGCAGGCCGACGACGCGACTTGCAACAGGATTCAGGGGCAAGCTTTTATTGCAGAGTTGCAGCAGCCGGGTCAGGTCAGGATGCACACCGAGGCTCGTGTATCCCAGATCGCGACGCCTTCGCCCGCCATGGCCGCGTACGAGTCACCGATGCAAGACACCGTGTCGCGGGCATCCGTGCCGGCAATGTTGGCTCAGCCCTCCCGCAGCGACCCACGCAATCCGAACAGCGCCGATCACGCGCTCTACAATAAATTGCAGAGTTGTCTCCCGGATGCAGCCGAAGAGCGCCTGATGCAGTTCACCGCTGCGTGCCACCGGCACCGGATCAACGCTGGCAACCTCAGCGGTCTGCATATGGACTACGACAGCATGACGTTGACCATCGGCTCGCATGGTTTGACGGCGACGCCCGCCGTGGTCGACATGAGCACTCCCCCGCCAGAGTCCGAGCAGTCGATCAGGCAGATTCAACAATTCGATCAGCAGATGGATCAGATCGCGCAGCAGAGTCAGGAGCGGAGTGCGCAGATGGCGCAGCAAGGGCCGGTGATGTGACGTTCTGCAAGGGCATCGCCGATGAATCGGCTCCCACAGTTCGACAGTGTGTATTTACAGGATCAAGGAAAGTAACCATGTCAGATAGGCGCATCACAACGACACTCCTGTTTCCGGCGCTCGCCCTATTTTGCGCAGTCGCTCAATCAACACCTTTACTGTCGGCCGCGGCAGATCTGCCGGGCACTGCGGCGACCGACATGAAGGGACTATCGAAGGCCGACACCAAGAAATACGCGGCATCGCATTTCATAGGCTTTTACACCGTCAACGGCAGCACCGCGGGGGATGTCTGTCGGGCTGAAGGTATCGATCTGACGGCATACGTGCGTGCTTTTCAGTTTAAGCACAGGACGGAACTGGCTCAGGCGAACAGGATTATGAGCGCGTCCGGCATCTCGACGGAGAAGATGGCCGCGGTAGCCGATGGTAAGCAACCGGAACTCGAAGCCACGGTTCGTCGGACAATGCTCGATCTCGCGGTAGCACTTGGAGGGAAGACGGTCGCCGACGGCTGCGCTTATGTTGCTGCGCACGTGGTTGACGCCGTCTCTGCTCAGTCCTTCGCGGAGCAGAATCCCGAGGTCGAAGAAGTCCTCATGTCTGAATAGACGTAAATACTCAAGCCGTAGTCGGTAAGGCCAGGCTTCGGCTCCAGTAAGGCAGGCCGGGATCGCTCCTGGCCTTGCCTCAATTCAGCCCCAGCCGATCAATCGTTGCCGCGAAGCGCTTGGCCGATCAGAGGCAGGCGATGTGAACGACGTAGGCAGGATCCGTCAGCCCCGGATCTGGACGGTCGTCTCTGCCGAGACCTTGTCTCCGAAGCCCCCGCCGTTCTGAACCCACCGCGCCTTGACATAGCGAGGCCCGGTGCCCAGGCCGCGAAGCTTCTCGGCAGGCACAGGCACGTCCACGGAGTTGACCTTCGTCGAGCCACCGAGGAGGGCTTTGCGCGCAGTGACTACCGCAGTGCCCAAGACCTCGTTGCCGAACCCGCCAAGGATCTGCACTGTGTCGCCCTCGTGGAACCCAGACCACGGGCCTACCGTGAAAGTGGCGCTTCTGGCGTTGGCTGCGAGTTCGCCGTTCGGAAGGGTCGGTGGCGGCAATGCCTCGCGCGAAGAATTGATGTAGCTCATGGTTTGCACTCCCTGCAATGCGACGTGCCATACACGCCGTCGCTTCAATCTATTCGCGTCAGGTGCTCGCGCACATAGGCAATGCGTTGTAAGTGCGCCTACCGCAATTCGGCAAGCTGCAAGCCATGCCATTCAACAAGCAAAAGAAAGGCCGGGATCGCTCCCGGCCTCTACTTCTCAACGATGCTTAGCGCTCAGTCGTCGCTGCGCAACGCATGACGAATCAGGAGAAACGTCCCGATAGCCGCGGCGGCGATACCGATGGTGACGCCCGGATTACGACGCACCTGCTTACGCAGACGACGGTACTGATACGTCGCTTCATCGGCGAGATCTTCGGCCAGGTAGCGAACCTTCTGGCTGCTGCCGCTGTTGCGCTTGGCGAACTTGTTGGTGACGCGACGGGTGCGCTCGAGCAGGTCGCTGCCTGCGCCGGTCGCCTCATCCGCGTAGTGGCGAACGCGGCCGGAGACGCCGTTGACGGCGCTTTCGACCTGCTGCGCGAACTCACGATTTCTGCTCATTGGATGGCTCCCTCTCAAGCGTTGCTGACGGGAACCGACTTTGCGGCCCGGGTCGTGAGGGTCGTGTAAACAGGCAAGTGCCCGATTGAACAGGGATTCAGGCTCGTCGTTATCACGCGAAATCGTACTTGCCGCCCTTGGTGAGCGCCGCCTGGTAGGCCGGGCGCGCGTGGATGCGCTCAAGGAAGGCGTGCAGCTTCGGCCGCGATGCGTCGAGACCGCCCCGGCTGGCCGCGGCCTCCAAGGGGAAGCTCATCTGAATATCGGCCGCTGTGAACTCATTGCCCGCGAACCACTCGGACTTGCCGATTTCGCTCTCGAGGTAGTCCAGGTGCAGCTTGAGCTGGGGGTCGACGAAGGCCTTCTGCGCGCCCTTGGCGAGCATCCGGGCGACCGGCTTGGCAAAGAACGGCACCGGCGCCGTCTCCATGCGGACGAAGACCAGCTTGAGCAGCAAGGGCGGCATCGCCGAACCCTCTGCGTAGTGCAGGAAGTAGATGAAGCGCAGCCAGTCGGAGCTGCCGACGGCAGGCTTCAGGCGGCCCCGTCCGTAGCGCTCGAGGAGGTATTCGACGATGGCGCCCGACTCGGCCAGCGTCACCTCGCCATCCTGGAGGATGGGCGACTTGCCGAGGGGGTGGATGGCGCGTAGCTCCTTGGGCG
>NZ_JBFUJE010000494.1:0-2887 GCF_056401535.1 Luteibacter sp. P4_E6
GTTCAAGTGGCCCGGCTCGGAGGCCATGTTGACGATGGATGACTTCGCCGTCGCGCCCGGCGAGCGCATGTTTCTGTGCGGACCCAGTGGCAGCGGCAAAAGCACGCTACTGGGTTTGCTCTCAGGCGTGCTGCGGGCGACCCACGGGGAAGTCACCGTGCTTGGCGTGCCGTTTTCCACGTTATCGGCCCCGCAGCGGGACCATTTTCGGGCCGAACACCTGGGCTACGTGTTTCAACAGTTCAACCTGTTGCCGTTCCTCAGCCCCGTCGAGAATGTGTTGCTCGGTTGCGCGTGGTCCCCGGCGCGCGCGACCCGCGCAGGTACCACGCAACAGGCGCAACGTGCCGAGGCGGTTCGACTTCTCGACTCGCTGGGCCTGGTGGCGCAGCTGGTCGAGCGCTCGCGCACGGGCAACCTCAGCGTCGGCCAACAACAACGCGTGGCGGTCGCTCGCGCCCTTATCGGTGGTCCAAAGCTTCTCATCGCCGACGAACCAACGTCGGCGCTCGACGCGGACAACCGCGACGCTTTCCTTCGCCTCCTGCTTGCCGAGTGCACACGGCACGGAACGGGCGTTGTTTTCGTGAGCCATGACATGAACCTCGCCCGTCACTTCGATCGCGCCGTGAGTCTCGGCGACCGCCCGCCTTCGCAGATGGTGGCCTGATCGTGAACCTCATCTCACTTGCACTGAAGAGCCTTCGCCAGCGTCGTACGGGCGTGCTCCTGACGGTCGTCACCATCGCACTCAGCGTCTTTCTTCTTCTGGGCGTGGAGCGCGTTCGTGTCGACGCACGACGCGGTTTTTCCAGCACCGTGTCGGGCACCGACCTTGTCGTCGGTGCCCGGTCGGGACCAGTGAACCTTCTGCTGTACGCGATTTTCCATGTGGGGGAGGCGACCAACAACATCACCTGGAAAACCTACGAAGACATCCGGGCCATGCCGGAGGTGTCGTGGACCGTACCGTTGTCCCTCGGCGATTCGCACCGCGGCTTTCGCGTCGTCGGCACCACGACGGATTTCTTTGTCCACTACCACTATGGGGCGAAGCAGGCCTTGTCGTTCACCCGTGGCGCCCCCTTCGCGGACCTCTACGACGCGGTCATCGGAGCGGAAGTCGCTCGCCAACTGCATTACACGGTGGGCGACAGCATCGTGCTCGCGCACGGACTCGGTGGGCCAGCCACGGCGCTTCACGCCGACAAGCCTTTCCGCATCAAAGGCATCCTCGCGCCCACCGGTACACCGGTGGATGCCACGATCGCGGTGAGCCTCGAAGCTATCGAGGCTATCCATGTCGACTGGCGGGGCGGCATGCGCCTGCCGGGGCTGGAGGCGAGCGCGGAGAGTACGCGCCACATGGATCTGACGCCGAAGGCCATTACCGCGTGCCTGGTCGGGCTCAAGTCTCGCCTGTCCTCGTTTGCCGTGCAGCGGGCCATCAACGAGTACCCGGACGAAGCCCTGCTTGCGGTGCTGCCCGGCGTCGCTCTCGGTGAACTGTGGCACCTCATCGGTACCGCTGAGAATGCGCTTCGGGCCGTGAGCGTTATGGTCGTTCTGGTGGGCATGTCCGGCATGCTTACCGCGCTCCTGGCCATGTTGAACGAGCGTCGCCGCGAGATGGCTATTCTCAGGGCGGTCGGCGCATCCGCCCGTACCGTGTTTGCGCTTCTTGTTATCGAGAGCACGTTGCTGACGACGTTCGGTGCGGTGCTTGGGTGCCTGCTTCTTTTCGGCGTCGTCGCCATCGGACACGATTATCTGCTGGCCAACGCCGGCCTGGTACTGGAACTCGCACCGTCCGCCACCGAGTGGTGGCTGCTGGCTGCCGTCATCGTTCTGGGAGCCTTCGCGGGCGCGATTCCCGGCGCGATTGCCTACCGACGTTCGCTGAACGATGGCCTGCAGGTGCGCCTGTGAAGCGCGTCATGTTGCTTGCTCGTGTAAGTACGACCATCGCGCTGGCTGCTTTTCTCGCGGGTTGTTCCGGATCTTCCGGGGACAGCGTTGCGGACGGTCCGGCGTCCGGTGCCACGAGCGCGCTTGCGCGGGCACAGGCGGAAGCCGATGCCGGGCGCGCGCAACGTGCTGCGGCAGGTGCCGCCGGGATTGCGGCCGCCAATGCCTACGCCGCGGCGCACGGCGTAGCGAAAGCAGCGCCCTCGCCAGGTTCCGACGTGCTCGGCCTTCCGGACGAGAACGGCTTTGCGGATCTGGACTGGACGAAGATGGTGCCCCCGGAGGACTTCAAGGCCCTCGAGAACGCGCCGCCGGTGCTGCACGTCGGCAACCAGCGCATGAAGCAGATCGGCACGCTGCACACCGTCGAGGCGCTCAATGGCGCGAAGGTGCGGCTATCGGGTTACGTGGTGCCACTGGAGTCCGATAGCGACGGGAACATGGTCGAGTTCTTCTTCGTGCCGTTCTACGGCGCGTGCATCCACGTGCCCCCGCCGCCACCGAACATGCTGGTGCACGTGCGGCTGTCGCACGGCATCCCGACGCCAAGCCTCTACGACCCTCTGACGCTCAAGGGCGTGCTTCACACGCAGGTGACCGAGAACGCGCTCGCGGCCTCTGCGTACGCCGTCGATAACGGCACGCTCGAAACCTACAGCAACAGTGACGAAGACAGACTTCGTCGTGCATTCGAGTAACACCAAAGACTCGCAGGATACCCCATGAAAAACCTTGCATCCGCCAGCGTCCCCACGTTGCCGGTCACCGTGCTTTCCGGCTTTCTTGGTGCCGGAAAGACCACGTTGCTCAATCATGTCCTTCGTAACCGCCAGGGCTTGCGTGTCGCCGTCATCGTCAACGACATGAGCGAGGTCAATATCGACGCCAGCCTGGTGCGGAACGGCGGGGCGGCGCTCAG
>NZ_JBFUJE010000495.1:0-2881 GCF_056401535.1 Luteibacter sp. P4_E6
GTGCAATGTCGTAATGGTCGTGCCAGTAAGCGACCACGGCCGGGTCGATCGCGCCCGTGTCGCGGTTGAACATCGGCTCGGGACGACCGTCCTTGCCACGGGGCGAGAACACCCATTCGAACGAACCGAGCTGGCCGCCGTAGGCACCGAGCACGCGCTCGAGATGGGCAAAGGTCTCAAAGGTGGCGATGACCTGGCCCTTGTCACGAATCAGCGGATACGCCGTACCGTCCGGGCGCTTGTACGCGTTGGCATTGGCGGCATACAGGTCGATGCCGGTGAAATTGTGAAAGTCGCTCGGGTCCGGCGAGGTGGACCACGTGCCGCCAAAGACCTTCGGGTAACGCGTCTGCAGCCATAGCGTGGCCCAGCCGCCCGAGGAGTGGCCGTTGAGGAAGCGGCCGCCCACTTTGGCGTCCATCTTGTAGCGGCCTTCGAGCCACGGGATGTATTCCGTAGTCAGTGCCTGGCCCCACGGGCCGTTATTCACCGAGTCGGCGAACTCGTGCGTGCCGGTCGGGCCGGACTCGTCGAGCAGCACCCAGATCATCGGCGGCATGCTCTTGTTCGACATCGYCGCCCAGAGGTTGGCGATGGTCCCGGCGTAGCGATCGAAGCTACCGCCAAAACCATGGGTGACGAAGACGGTCGGATAACGCGTCTTACCGTTCGGGTCGTAACCCGGCGGCGTCACCACCCAGGCGCGGATCGACAGCGGACGGCCCGCGAAAGCGGTCAGGGCCGTGCTCTGCAGGACCTCGGCGTGCGCGTGCTGGCGGGCCTCCGGCAGCACGTCGCGAACCGCCTGGGGCACCGAGGGCGGCAACTGCCAGACGTCCCTCGCCGGGACGGTCCGGGTCAGCTTCAGCGCGGGGAGCGAGCCACCGGCCGTGAGCTTCACCGGGGTGACCTCGCTGACCAGATCGCCGCCATGGCGGCCGCTGTAGTTGTAGTCGTGGCCGACGTCGAGGACCGCCTGGACCAGGTAATCGCCCGGCGGAAGGCTCGAGAATCCGTCGGGAAAGGCTTCGCCGTCCGTGTCGAGGTCGACCGACTGCCCGGGGGCGATCCAGCTCACCTCGCGCGCGGCGACGGAGACGGCCTTCGGCTGGAACGGATTCGTATCGACCTCTTCCACCTTGCCGTCCTTCGCTGCTTCCCTGGCCACAGCGGCCGGTGCAGCGAACAGGAGCAGGCGTCCGGACGTGCCCTTGTCGGTCGCGCCGTCGAGGGTGATCCGGACGATCCGGTGTGCCAGTGGCGCCTGATCGGCCTGGGCGGTGAACGAGCCAGCGGCAAGGAACGCGAGCGCAAAGGCGGCGCGGGCGGACAATATCTTCATGGCGTGTTTTCCCCTTCTCGCCGCGGAGGCGCGGCATGGCAACATGGCCGATCCTGCCATGAGACGAGGACCTTGCGGAAATGGATGCGGAATGGATCAGCCAGCACGCCCTATCGATCTGGGCGGTCTTGCTCGCCGTGGCCTTGCTGGGGGCCGATGTCGGCTGGCGACGGGCGGTGCGTCGCCGCGAGGGCCTGGACCCGGCCGCACGAATCTTCCTGCGGCCAACCACGGCCGTCGCCGTGATCGTGGCGACCCTGCTGATCGCCACCGTCATCGCCGTGGAAGTTCGTGAGCAGGCAGGGTTGACCGTCTTCGACGCCTCCCTGGCCAGCGACCTGCGGGAGAATATGCCCCGACCAGTCCTTCACGTCGTGGCCCTGCTCTCGCGCACGGGAAATTCGGCGGTGCTCGGCACGATCGCAGCGCTCCTCTTCATCGGGTTGCTATGGCGACGGCACTGGCGGCTGGCCAGCGTGTGGATCGTCACCCTGGTCGGCACCGTCGTGATCAACAGCCTGTTGAAGGCGTGGTTCCAGCGTGAGCGACCCTTGCACGATCACGGTTTCATCATCGAGAAAAGTTACAGCTTTCCCAGCGGCCACGCCTCGGGCTCGATGGTGTTCTACGGCATGCTCGCCTACGTCCTGCTCGTGCTCACGCCGCCCCGCTTTCACCGGCCCATCGTCATCGTCGCGGTAGCGATGATCAGCCTCATCGGCATCAGCCGTATCCTGCTGCAAGTGCATTATTTCAGCGACGTCATGGCCGGATATGCCACGGGCCTCGCATGGCTGACGCTATGCGTGGGGAGCGCCGAATACATCCGCATGCGGCAAGGACGCAAGGCGACCGACTGAATTCATGCCACCGTGACAAGCCGGATGCTTCGATCCCTCCGATGAGTAACGATCTTTCCTTCGCCATCGTGATGAACGTCGGCTCCGGACACCAGGATGCCGTCATCGCGCGCGAGGAGATTGCCTCGATCCTGGATGCGGCCGGACGGTCGCATCGCTTCTTCCTGTTCGATGGCGAAGGCGACATCGCCGATGTGGTGCGTGACGCCATCGCGTTCGCCAAGGCCTCCGGCGGCGCGATCGTCGGCGCCGGGGGCGACGGCACCATCAACGTCGTGGCCGCCGCTGCGTGGCGCGAACAGCTGCCGATGGGCATCCTGCCCCAAGGTACGTTCAACTTCGTCGGCCGCACACACGGCATACCGACCGATACGCGCGGAGCGACGGAAGCCTTGCTGCGTGCGACCCTCGGCCACGCGCAGATCGGCCTGGTCAACGACCGCGTGTTCCTCGTCAATGCGAGCCTTGGCTTGTACCCACAGGTACTCGAAGACCGCGAGGCGTGGAAACAGCGCTTTGGCCGCCACCGCATCGTGGCGCTGTGGTCAGGCCTTGCGACCATGATGCGTGGTTACCGGTCGTTGCGCATCGAGGTGAGTGACGGCGCGCGAACGCGGAAGCTACGCACGCCCACGCTGTTCGTCGGCAACAATGCGCTGCAACTGGAGAAGATCGGCCT
>NZ_JBFUJE010000496.1:0-2877 GCF_056401535.1 Luteibacter sp. P4_E6
GATCTGGGTGGACTTCGGGCCTCACGGCGAGCGCAAGACCAGCGCACAGGTCACGGGTGTGTACCAACCCGACGACCTCGTCGGGCGGCAGATCGTCGGCGTGATCAACTTTCCCGAGAAGCAGATCGGACCCGTGCGTTCGCAGTTCCTGCTGACAGGGTTTCATACGGACGACGGCGTCGTGATCACGACCGTCGAGCGGCCCGTGCCCAACGGCACGCGCATGGCCTGAGGCGATGCTTGGCGCCGCCGGAGCAGTACGGCTCCGGCGGCGTACCCGCGCTTACTTCGCAGGGGTATCGAACACCGGATCCTTGAGTCCGGCGATCGTGTGTGAACCACCGGCCTGCATCTCGAGCACCACGATATCGTTACGCCCCTTCTTCAACCACGAAGCCGGCACGTAAAGGGTCTGCTGCGGCCCGATGTGCCAGAAGCGGCCAAGGTGGTGACCATTGACCCAGACATTGCCCTTGTTCCAACCGCGCATGTCGAGGAACGTGCCATCCGGCTTCGTCATGGTGAAGCTGCCGCGCCAGAACGCCGGGCCCTGCCCTGTTCCACCGGGAGCGAAGTGCAGGCTCGACAGATCGTCCAGCGGCAGGGGATAGACCGACCAGTTGAGCAAGTCCTCGCCGGCGACCTGAACCGAATAGGTAATGCCCTTGTAGTCGTCTTCCATGCCGGGGCCGATATTGATGCGGCCCATGTTCTCGACCACGAGGTCCAGCGTGCTGCCGCTCTTCAGATCGACCGGCATGGCGTGCTGGTCCTGCCGGCGATCCAGCGTGCCGAGCGGTTTGCCGTCAGCGAGTACGGTGGCGTAGTCGCGCACGTCGCTCACGTCGAGCGAGCCCTTGGCATCGGCGTCGAGTGCCTTGCGATAGAGAATCAGCCCATAGTTCTGGCCAAACGTCTCCATGCCATGAGGGGTGACCGTGGTCTGCGGCGCGGACAAGCCAGGCAGTGCGTCGAGCAGGCTTACCGACGTGTCCAGCGTGAAGCGCGGGATGGCCACCGTTGGCGACGAAGCGGGCACCTTGGGCAGGGTCTCGCCTTTCGGCAGGTGTGCGGCGATCACCTTGCGCAATGCTTCGTATTTCGGCGTCAGGCGGCCGGCCTCGTCGATCGGCGAGTCGTAGTCGTAGCTGGTCGTGACCGGGAGATAATGGGCGTCGTCGTTGTTCGCGCCGTTCATCCAGCCGAAGTTCGTCCCACCATCGACCATGTACAGGTTGAACGAGATGTCGTGATCCATCATCCACGACACGGCACTGCTCACATCCCCAACGTCGCGGGTCTTGTGTGCCTGGCCCCAACGATCGTACCACCCCGTCCAGTATTCGCCGGCCATGCGTGGCATGCCTTCCATCAGCGGCGCTGAGCGTCGGAATGCGCGTTCGGTCTGCTTTCCATCACCGGTAAAGTTGATCACCGAAACCATACCGGGCAGTGAACCGCGCGGCATCCAGGTCGGGCCGGGACCGTTAGAGGTGAACATCGGAACGTCGAAGCCGGCATCGACCATCTGCTGGTGGATCGCTTCGAGATAGTCGTGATCGTTGCCGACGTAGCCGTACTCGTTCTCCACCTGGACCATGAGGACCGGACCGCCGCGACTGCTCAACAGTGGCGCAAGTTCTTGGTTGAGCCGCTTGAACCACGCGGCACTGGCCTTAAGGAAACGCGGATCGTACGAGCGGATGCGCAGGCCAGGCGTTCTCAGCAACCATGCCGGAATACCACCGAACTCCCACTCAGCGCAGACGAAGGGACCGGGGCGCACGATGACGTTGAGGCCTTCTTCCTGCGCGGTGCGGACAAAGGCCGCGATGTCGTGGTCACCGCTGAAATCGAATTTGCCCGGCTCCGGTTCGCTCTCGTTCCAGAAGGCGTACGTGGTGATCGTGTTGAGACCCATCGCACGGGCCTTGCGCAGGCGGTCGCGCCAGTCCGCCCGGGGAATGCGCGGATAGTGCATCTCGCCCGAGCGAATCACGTAAGGCTTGCCGTCGAGAAGGAACTGACCGTGATCGACGGCGAAGTGCGGTGTCGTAGCGGAAGGAGCAGCCGCAAACGATGGCAGGGTCGCGCCCGCCAGCAGGCAGGTCGACAGGAGCAGACTCAGACGCTTCATCGGGACTTCCGCRGGATGGAAGCGTCAGAACTTACCGACGCGGCCCGCGCAGAGCAAGGACCCCGATCACACGGCGCCACCCCCGCCCGGCATATCAAACGCCTCGGTCGGTGTGCCCTGGTGATAAACCATCAGCCACTCGTCGCCTTCCCTCACCCACGTACTCGACCGCAGCGTATACCGCGAGTCCACACCCGACGGCGACCGATGCGCGGAACGATAAAGAAGCATCGCTACACCCTCGGCCACCCTGCGCACCTCGAAGCCATCGGCAACGATCGACCCGTTCCCGCCCTCCGTCGGAAGATCCCGCAGTACGTCGGCGAGATCGATGCGATATCCGGATCGGCCGATTTCCACGAAGGACGGATGCAACAACCCGCGCAGACGAAGCACGTCACGACGCACCGCCGGATCGTGGAGTTCCCGCTCCCGTGCCGTAAGCGCCATCAGCAGTGCATCGTCGGAGTAAACGGTCACGCCAGTGATCCGTCAGCGCTCAGGCCGTAAAAAAACTCGGCGAGATCTCGATCGCGAAGGGATCGTGCAGCCGTACTTCGCGGGTGTCCGCCGAGACGATTTCATAAGGCACGTAGATGAAACGCGCGTAACCCTTCGACTCGATATGAACGCGAACGCCATCTTTGGCCGGCGCCTCGAATTCGTCGGGAATCGTCACGTTGGCGACCAGGGCCGCGGCGAGTGCTTCGGAGGACCGGCCCGTCGCGAAGCGATCGAAG
>NZ_JBFUJE010000497.1:0-2875 GCF_056401535.1 Luteibacter sp. P4_E6
GGCCATACGTTCGTGAAAGGTCTATTCGGCCACCGTGAAAAATCTGCCTAGTGGTCTATATTCAACGTGCAAAATCGGTAGTAGTTTCATCCACAGCTTCCCCAAAGCCGATATCGAGGCTTTCATGATTACTGAGCAGGCGGCGCCACGCGCGATCATTTTCGAAGACCATTCCGGGTTGGCCTCAGCGCTCACAGACTTACTCGTCGGTCGGCTGGGCTATGAGGTGGTGGCGTGCGCCGGGTGTATCGAAGATGCCATTCGCGTGGCCCACGTGGAGCGCTGCGACGTCGCCGTCGTGGACCTGGATCTGCAAGGCATCATGGCTTATCCCGCGCTGGACGAACTGATCCGTCGAGGCATTCCCTTCGTGCTCGCGACCGGCGCGATGCCACTCGACATCCCGGTTCGATACCTCGCTCCTCTCGTGTGCAAGCCCTATAGCGCGCAGCAACTGGAACACGCCATCCGCGAGGCTTGCGGACGCGTCGCGGTGCACGCGACAGCGGCCAGCGTCGCCTTGTCAGCAGCTGGCCGCGGCTGAATCAAGCCTCGGTCCGGATGCCCGCCCTTACGCGCAGCGTGTTCTCGACCTCCTTTACCCCCACGGTATCCACCACCGCGTCCTCGGCAAGGTGTTTCATGTAGCGCTCGGGCACGTCCCCGCTCAACGTGACCACGCCCTCCGACACGCCCACCTGGATGTTCGATGCGTCGATCGCGTCGTGCAGCGTCAGTCTTTCGCATACGTCCTCGCTGATGCGTTCGTCGGCGCGCGCGTAGCCTCGAGGACCGACACCCCGATATCCGCCGGGATAGCCTGACGCCGTCCAACGGCGTCCTTCGCCACCATGCGCGGAATCGCCCTCATCGCGGCCGAAGTTGCGGTGCCCAGGATGGCGTCCTTCGTAAGCATGGTGCCCGCCAAAGTCGCGGTGGCCTGGGTGTCGCCCGGCGCTGGCCTCATGACCCRCCTCATAGGGACTCGCCCCGAAGTCCCGCTGCTCGGGGAAACGACCCCGGTTGGCGTACATGCTGCCGAACTCGTCGCCCGGCACGTTACGTTCATCAAAACGACCCATGGTGGGACTCCGGCACGGTAAGAGTGGTCAGTCTTCGCTTTTATCCATGCAGGGCGCGTGGACGCGACGTAGTTCCCTTGTGGCTACCGGCGGTTTTGTCCACTATGGCCCGCACATCGTCGGAAACCGGCGATCCGCCAGACATCGTTACGGGGGTGAGATGTCGCGTATCAGTTTCGATGAGCCGTGGACCTTCGGGGGTCATCCATGGCGTAGTCTCAAGGACACGTCGTTCGGCGTGATCGTCGCGGATGCCCAGGGCGACATCGTCCACGTCAATGAACGTGCGGCGGAGTTGCATGGGTGGGTTCGACTGGCGGTGGGGCCGGAAGACTACAGCCGGATGTACAGCATCTTCACCGAAGAAGGTCGGCCATACCCGTCCGAAGATCTCCCGCTGGCCCGCGCCGTTCGTAAAGGCGAGACCAGCAAGCACGCCCGCTGGGTGGTTCGCCGGCCGGATGGCTCGCGGCAGACGATGCAGGGCTCAGYCTATCCCGTGGTCGACCATGAGGGAGACCAGGTCGCCTCCGTGCTGGTACACGACGCGATCGGCGAGGTCACATCGGGCTGATCAGTGCGCCGGGGCGTCGCGGCTTGCGGCGCCGCAGGCCTGGCGAAGCCAGTCGTTCACGACGTCCAGGTCGGTCACGATGCCTGCGCAAAGGCGGCGCAGTTCGGCCGACGGCTGCTGCAGGTCGGGCACCATGATCGTCGGCAGTCCGGCAGCCACGGCCGAGCGCACGCCGGCCTGGGAGTCCTCGAGGGCAAGGCAGCAGTTGGCCGGCTTGTTGAGGATGCGCGCCGCGCGCAGGTAGGGATCGGGGTAGGGCTTGCAGCGCTCGCAGTCTCCCGCCGCCACGAGGGCGTCGAAACGGTCACGTAGGCCAAACTTCTCAAGATGATGGATAGCCGTGCCATGGGACGAGGAGGTGGCGATGGCGCGGGGCAGGCCGAACTCATCCAGGGTGTCCAGCAGGGCGGTCACGCCGGGTTTCAGCCGGAGGTCGGTGTCGAACATGGCGTGGTAACGCTCGGAAGCGCCTGTCCATACGGCGTCGAGGTCAACCTCGTCGCCCACGTATTCGCGAAGCAGCATGCGCGCCGCATGACCGTGGAGGCCGACCATCCGCTGGCACAGCGACAGGGGGATGTGGATGCCGACGTCCGAGGCCGCGGCAAGCAGGGCATCGCGGTACAGCGCTTCGGTATCGAAGAGCACGCCGTCGAGGTCGAAGACGATCGCCTGCGGTGTCGCCGGAAAACGGACCATGCCAGCCCCCTTTCAAAACAGCATTGCCGCGCTCGTATGGCCGGCTTCATCCCGAAAATAACCCGCTTTGTGGCAGTGCGCCATAGTCCGAATAGGTCATTTCGGCAGTGGAAACGTTTGCGTTCCCCGGCGGCAGCGGCGACGCTTGTCTGATGAGCCATTCGGAACCCATTTGCCCATGAGAAAACGCAGGATGCTCGCCCGAACTTTCGCGGGAGCCCTGGCGGGCGTGCTGCTGTTCCTCTCCGGCGCCTGGGGGGCTATCGCCTTGTTCTACCAGCTGCCCGGTCCGGTACCCGCCCGCGCGACGGGTGCCGTGCTCTGGAGCGTGCTTTACGTCGGCCTGCTGCTCGCCCTGTTCGGCTGGCGGGTGTGGTGGGCGCCGATCGCCCTGGGGGTGGCCCTGGCGTTGCTCATCGGCTGGTGGATCACCATCCAGCCCCGCAACGACCGCGTCTGGTCGGACGATGTGGCTCGGCTTCTTTCAGGGGAGGTCCATGGATCCCACGTCACCCTGCAC
>NZ_JBFUJE010000498.1:0-2859 GCF_056401535.1 Luteibacter sp. P4_E6
GTCTCGAACCATTCTTTACCGTTCGTGACCTCCTGACACCCCAGAAGATGCAAACGTTTGCATAATGGGGCTGTCCCCGCCTGCTGGATTCCTCATGCTTAAAGGCGTCCTTCTCGGCTTCGCTTGCTACGCCGCTTACGCGTGGAGCGACGCCTTCGTAAAGTCCCTCGAGGGCTCGCTACCGCCTTATGAGGCGGTGTTCTTCGGTGCTGTCATGGCCATGACGGCCTTTCCCTTCCTGAAGAAGCCGGAAGACCGCTGGAGCGAGATTGTCATATCGAAGATGCCGGGCCTTTGGCTATTGCGCGCGATGGCGGGCGCCATCGGCAATGTCACCGCCGTGATGGCCTTTACCGCCCTGCCGATGGCCGAGGCTTTCTCGCTGATCTTCCTGCTGCCGATCTTCGTCACCATCCTCTCGGTGATTTTCCTGCGCGAGCAAGTGGGCTGGCGACGCTGGTCCGCCGTCATTGTCGGGTTCATCGGCGTGCTGGTCGTCCTTCGTCCGGGCTTTCGCCATCTCACGACAGGGCACGTGGCGGCGATCATCTGCGGCATTACCGGCGCTTTGTCGATCATCGCCCTGCGTATGGCCGGGGCGCATGAGAAGAGGATCACCCTCTACGGTGCCGGCGTGGTCGGTCCGATGATCGCTGGCTTCGTGATGATGCTGCCGCACTTCGTGTGGCCAGACGGCCACCAGTGGTTCCTGCTGCTCGGCTACGGCTTGCTCGCTGCTGCCGGCGCCGTCCTGCTCATGCTGGCCACACAGAACGCTCCCGCCGCGCGCGTCGCACCCACCCAGTACAGCCAGATGCTCTGGGCCATCCTGTTTGGCTACCTCATCTTCCACGACCACCTGGATTGGCCCATGCTGATCGGCATCGTGCTGATTCTTGGTGCTGGCCTGTTCACCTTCGTGCGCGAGAAGGAGAAGACCGATTGGTGGCGGTGGACGAATATCGTTTGAAGGGTGCCGCCTAAGTATTCGAAACCCCGTGCGGCACGTGTCCGGTAGCCACGTGCCGCCGCGCCGACTCCACGTTAGCCGGGGAATCGTCGAAGAAGATATCGGCGCCAAAGGCGTCCAGGAACGGGCCCTTGTCGCGGCCACCCAGGAAGAGCGCCTCGTCGATGCGTACGCCCCAACGGCGAAGCGTAAGAATGACGCGCTTATGCGCAGGCGCCGAGCGGGCGGTCACCAGGGCTGTGCGGATGGGCGAGGTTTCTGCCGGGAATGCCGCCTGCAAACGGTGCAGCGCCGAAAGGAACCCGCGGAACGGGCCACCTGAGAGAGGCTCCGCCCAGAGTTCGGATTCGCTGCGATGGAATGCATCGAGCCCCTGTTCTTTCGACACCCGCTCACCTTCGTCGCCGAAGATCACCGCGTCGCCGTCGAAGGCGATGCGCAGCTGTTCACTGGAACGCTGCGGTGCCRTGGACGGCAGGATGGTCGCCGCGGCGACGCCGGCGCGGAGGGCGCGACCCACGTCTTCTGCGTTGGCGGAAAGAAACAGGTCGGCGCGGAACGGCGCGATGTAGTCGGAGGTCGGCGCACCGCTGGTAAAAGCGGCACGCGAAATGTTCAGTTTGTAATGCTGGATGGCATTGAAGATCCGCAGACCGGTATCGCCGGAGTTCCGCGACAGCAGGATCACCTCCACCGGCGGCACGTCACCGGACAAGGCGTTCAGACCGAGCAGCTTCTGCACCAGCGGGAAGGCCACCCCGGGAGTCAGGAGCTCATTCTCGCGTTCAATCTGGTACGAGCGATAAGCGTCGAGGCCATCGCGTTCGAACAGTTCGTGGCCGTCTTCCATGTTGAACAGCGCTCGCGACGAAATGGCCACGACCAGGCGGTTGTCGTGCACAGAGGCATCGGCGTGGGCGGTCTGGGTATCGTTGTCGGGGGCGTTCATCGGGGCGGTGTCCGTGCTGCGTGTCTGGACACCATCCTAATGCACCGGGCCGCTCCTTGTAGGAGCCGATTCATCGGCGATCCCGCGGCAGCGGGCCAGGATACGGCTAGCACCCAATCGCCGAAGAATCGGCTCCTACAAACCCAGGGTATCCGGCTATAGGGCGAACTGCTCGTCGAGGATACGCTGCTGCAGGTTGTGTTCGGGGTCGAAGAGCAGACGAACGGCGTTGCGGCGGGATTGCTTTACCTCGACCTTGCGAACGTCCCGCACCTCGTGGAAGTCCGCCGTGGCGCTGATCGGACGCTTGTTCGGATCCTTGGTTTCGAAACCCACCCGAGTGGCGTGCGGGAGAATGGCGCCACGCCAGCGGCGCGGGCGGAAGGGACTGATCGGCGTCAGCGCGAGCACATTCGCGTCGAGCGGCAGGATCGGGCCGTGGGCCGACAGGTTGTACGCGGTGGAACCGGCGGGAGTGCTGACCAGGATACCGTCGCAGACCAGCTCGTCGAGCTTGACCTCACCGTTGAGGCTCACGCGCATGTGCGCGGCCTGGTTGCTCTGGCGCAGCATGGCGACTTCGTTGAAGGCAAGCGCACGGTGCTCGGCGCCGTCGCAGCAGGTGCTGTGCATCTCCAATGGATGCAACACAGCGGGATGCGCGCGCTCGATGCGCTCGGCGAGGGCGTCGAGATCGTGCTGATTCATGAGGAAACCGAGGCGGCCCAGCTTCATGCCGTAAAACGGCACGCCAAGCGTTCGGTAAGTGTGCAGCGTGCGCAGCATGAAGCCGTCGCCGCCGAGCGACACGATGATCTCGGCGTCCCCGGGTTCCACACTGCCGTAACGCTTCACCAGGGCGGTGCGCGCACGTTGGGCGACGTCGGTTTCGCTGGCGACAAAGGCTAAGCGCATGGATGTCGGTTTGAAAGGACCAGCG
>NZ_JBFUJE010000499.1:0-2852 GCF_056401535.1 Luteibacter sp. P4_E6
CCGATGTGGATGGTCGAGGGCATGCTGTTCCTGCTCGGCATCGGCATGGGTTCGACGATGATGCCGTCGATGACGGCGGCATTGAGCAGCCTGCAGCGCCACGAGATCGCTCGCGTCACCAGTGGCATGAACGTGGTGCAGCGCGTGGGTGGCTCGGTCGGCACGGCCTTGCTTGCCGTTGTGCTGTCGCACCAGATCGCCAGCGTGATGCCTTCGACCGGTGTGCCGGAGTCCGGCCTTGCGGTTGCCCGCGCCATGACGCCCGCGATGCATACGGCGATCCTGCCAGCGCTCGGCCGCGCGTTCGGCCACACCTTCGTGTGGGCTCTGGGCGTGGTCGTGCTGGGCCTCATCGCCGCGAGCTTCCTGCCGCGCAAGCGTGCGGTGCATAACACTGAGCAGGCGGCTGCGGCGACGTTGGTGGATTAGGGCCATCTGACCCGCCACGTCGACGTCCGGATCGATGGTGCATTGAAAGGCGACGTTTTTGGTCCTTTTCGATGCACCTCGGCACGGCGCAAGATGGTTGCTCCAAGAGGAGTAATCCATGATGACGAAAATCCTTCTTCCCGCCCTGCTTGCCGTTGCTGCGCTGGCTTCCGTGGCGCCGACCAGCGCCCACTCGCCGGGCGATTCGGTCAAGCCGAATTTCTCGCATGTCATTCCCAATATCCCCGGCAAGTCGCTGGTTGCCGTCGAGGTCTCCTATCCTCCGGGCGGCGCTTCGCAACCACATACCCATGCAAAGTCGGCCTTCATCTACGCCTACGTCGTATCGGGCGCCATCGAAAGCCAGGTGAATGACCAGCCCGCGCACGTCTACACGGCGGGGCAGGCGTTCTACGAAGAGCCCGGTGCGCAGCATCGAATCAGCCGCAACGCCAGCAAGACCGAGCCGGCGAAGTTGCTCGCCGTGTTCGTCGTCGATACGGACGACACCGCGCTGACCACGCCGCAGAACGCGGGGAAAGGCCGGTAAGCATGGCAACCACGATCCTCGGGATAACGCTTCCCGACAGCGCTATCGCCCGCGAAGCCACGCAGCTGCTTCGCGACACGGCCAGCGACCTGCTGTTCCAGCACTCGATGCGGGTCTATCTCTGGGGCGCTCTGTTCGCAGAGCGCAAGGGCCTGAGCTTCGATCCAGAACTGCTGTACACCGGCGCGATGTTCCACGACCTCGGGCTGACCGAAGGCTTCCACAGCAGCGCGCTTCGTTTCGAAGTGGATGGAGCGAATGCCGCGCGCGATTTCATGCGTCGTCATGGCATCGCCGAAACGGACATCCATAGAGTCTGGACCGCCATCGCCCTCCACACGACGCCCGGGATCCCGGAATTCCTGCATCCGGAAGCATCCTTGCTTCATGTGGCAGCGGGCATGGATGTGGCGGGGCGCTCATACGACCAGATCACCGACGAAGAGCGCGAGGCGGTAGTGGCGGCTTTTCCCCGTGATGATCGCTTCAAGGAGCACATCATCGATACCTTCTATGAGGGGTTGAAGCGTCGACCCGCCACGACGTTCGGTACGTTCAACGACGACTTTATCGCTGCGAGAGAGCCTGCGTTCCAGCGAGTGGACATCTGCAGCGTGATCCGTCACTCGCCCTGGGCGCATTGACTGAGCGTCACGCGGGGTAATCCTCCGCAACGTCGGCCACCCTATGAGCGATCACAGTCACTCAAGCGACTGACGTGGCTGGCGCATGTCGCGCCAGACGACACCACCCGTCAGCTTGCCCACATGGCCAAGTTGCTCCCTGTCCTCGGTCAGGCGATCCTTGCCCTGTTTATCTCGGGAATCCTGCTCGCGGGTACCCGCGCTCCGTTCATGGCCATCCGGGCGGTAAGCACGCCGGGAGATGGGTAGCTGAAAAGCCCGTGTGCATTTTCGGCCGCACCATGCAGAGAGCACAGGCGATGTGAATGAAAGCTCCGCTACGCTTGCGTCTCCCATAACGCGAACAACGGAGTCCTGTATGCGTTCAATCAATCACCGTGCCTTGCTGTCCCTTGCGCTGCTGTTTGGATGTGGAACAGTTGCGGCCACCACGCCTTCGGGGACAGGGCTGGGTCAATCATGGCCCAATGCCGCCGACCTCAGTGCGAGCCCGAACTTCCATGCTTATCGCTTTGAGAAGCAAGGCGTGCGCTACGTCCAGATCAATGACGCGAACGGCAACGTGCGTGGTGCGGTCGCCTATATCGATGGTCAGGTGCTGGATTTACCCATCGGGGTGGACGCCAGTCACTGGGTTGTCGCCACGGACCCGGCTGCTCCGGTTACGGGGGAAACGGTTTACCAGGACCAGAGCATGACGGTCCACGCGGCGCCGCAGTCCGACGGTACGGTGCGGCTGTTGCTGGCCCCGGGCAACTGCAACGGTAATCCTGCGGATTGCTCGATGAAAGGCCCCTGACAGCACGGGGCATTGATCCGATCAGAGGCGCTCGGGCAGAACAGCCCGGGCGCCTTTGTTCCGGGCACCCCACAGCAGGCTTCCAGACAGCGCGATCGCCAGCACCAACTGGACCCGGATCATCTGGGGATCGAGAAAGTCTTTAGCGGTCATGGCCAGGGCCACACTGGCCGCCATGCCGCCTACCGCCGTGCCGTGCCACCCATGGCGCCACGCCAGGCCGAACACCGGCCAGAGCATTGCCAGCCGGGCCGCCGTGCGTAGTTCATCGTTGGGTGTGAGTACGGCTACCCACGCAAGCATCGCCAGCGCGGGAAGCACCCACCAGAGCGTGTCGCGGAGGAGGGCACTGCACCACACCGACCCCACGCTCAGGGGCGCGTCTCGCAGCGCGCGGAACCGCTCATGCAGGGCCAGAACAACCGGCGTC
>NZ_JBFUJE010000500.1:0-2847 GCF_056401535.1 Luteibacter sp. P4_E6
CTTCGGTCGATATCTCGGGCATGTCATCAGTGCCAGGGTGGGCTGGATAACTTGCCCGGGCGGACGTGCTTCGACCATTCACTTCCGCCCTTGGTGGGGTGTAGGTGTGCGCTGAAGGTTATCCGAGGTGGCAAAGTCGATAAGTCTGACTGACGATGGACTGAAGGCGTCCGACGAGGCTTTCAAAAACTCTTCGCTAGTCCCGCGGCCCCGCCGTAACCTTCGCCAGCCACTTCCACCCGACGAGCACGGTCGGCACACCAAGTGACCACCAGAGTCCCGGGCTATCGAGGAACGCGCCGTGCACCAGTGCGCGAGCGGCTGGTCCGTTGCCTATATCGACCGAGGCATGGCAAGCCATGAGGCCCTGCACGATGAGGAGGCCCAGAAGAAAGAGCAGGGTGTAGGGGATGACGCGGATGACATTGCCGATCACTCCGAGGATGTCCGCGACCCAGGTCGATGTGAGGAAATCCCAAAGGTGGCCCAAAATCACGCGTCGCTCCGATCCGCCCTGGGCCGATGATACGAAGACTCCCCGTGGCCGTGCAGGTAGCACAATTCAATCGCTTGCAATTCAATATCCACGACCCTACATTCGAATCATGAGCAAGAACACCCTCCCGCCAGGCATCGAAGCACCGCGTACCCTCGACGGGCAGCTGTGTTTCGCGCTGTATTCGGCCAATCTGGCCATGGGCAAGCTCTACCGGCAGCTGCTTTCCGGTCTGGACCTTACCTACCCGCAGTACCTGGTCATGCTGGTGCTCTGGGAGGGCGACGGCATCACGGTGTCGGAACTGGGCGATCGCCTGTTCCTGGATTCCGCGACGCTCACGCCGTTGCTGAAGCGGCTGCAGGCGGCAGGTCTGGTCCAGCGGACGCGCGGTACCCACGACGAACGTCAGGTCATCGTCACGTTGACCGACGAGGGCAGGGCGCTTCGCGAGAAGGCGGGCCAGGTCCCGGTGGATGTCTTCTGCGCGACCGGGTGCGAGATCGACGAGGTGATTGGCCTCAAGAGCCAGCTGGAAAAGCTGCGCACCGGTCTCATCGACACGAACAACGCCTGACCGGCGTGCCGGTGGTCAGCCGGTGATCTGCCGCTGCATGTGATCCAGGTACTGATCCAGTTCCGCCACGCTGGCGAACACTTCGGCCACCGGTACCGCTTTCACGATCTCGAACACCTTCTTCACCTGCGGCTGCGGATTGAGTAACAGCGTGCGGCCGTCGCGRTCGTGCATCTGCTTGCGTAACTGCGCGAGGCTGCGCAGTCCGGCGCTGCTGATGTATTCCAGGCGGGAGAGGTCGATGACCAGCGTGCCGCCGTTGTCCACCATGGGGGTGATGTCACGCAGGGCACTGTCAAGATCGCCGAAGGTCGCCGCGTCGAGTCGCCCCTCGAGCCAGACGGTGGTGCGGGCAGGGGTCAGGCTTTCGCTGCGAACGATCAGGGTCATAGGGAGGGCTCGTCGGACAGGGAGGGGTCGAACCGGATAACGACACGGTTGCCGTGTGGATCGCGTGCATATTCGAATTCGCTGGCGATGCTGCGCGCCAGGTGGAGGCCCAACCCGCCGACTTCGCGGTGCGCGATGTCGCCGGGCAGCTCGGGCGGTTCGTGCTGGAGTGGATCGAATGCTTCGGCGTCGTCGCGCAACTCCAGACGGACGATGTCGGCGTGGATCTCGAGATGGATATCGATCCGGCCTTCGCGGCCGTCCGGATAGCCGTGGCGAACCGTGTTCACCAGCAGCTCTTCGAGAACGAGGCGCACGTCGGCGCGACAGGCATGGTCGATGTCGGCAAGGTCGAGCGTCAGCTCGGCCCGATCGAGGGCGAGGAACACGTCCTCCAGGCGGTTAGGAATGCACAGCCGCATCGAGGCGGGCTCCCTCGGCGCTGGTGTCGTGCCAGGTCAGGGCGAGCAGGGCGATGTCGTCGTAGGCGGCAGCACCTTCGACATAGGCGTCGACATCGCTCAATACATGCTCGACGAAGGTTTCCGGCGTGGCGCCTTCCTCGATGCGCGACACGCTGTCGAGCAGTGCGTGTGCGCCATAGAGCTTCTGGTCTCCCGCGTGCGCCTCGCTGACGCCGTCGGTATACATGAGCACGGTGTCGCCCCCAAGCAACGTGAGTACGCGTACAGGGTAGCGCGCTTCGCGGTCCAGGCCGAGGGCGGGGCCGGTTTCCACATCGACCAGGATGGCACTCCCGCCTGCATGCAGAACGGGTTGTTCGTGCCCCGCGCTGGCCAGTGCGAGCAGCCCGGTTTCGGTCTCGATCACGCCACATAACAGGGTGACGAACATGCAGGTGTCGTTGCCCTTGCACAGTTCCCGGTTGAGCGAACCGAGGATGTCGCTGGGCGAGCGCGCGTGGGTGGCGATCGTGCGTGCGAGGGTGATCGTGCGCGCCATGAATAGCGCGGCCGGAATGCCCTTGTCCGAGACATCGCCGACCATGACGCAGACGTGCCTCGCGCCGAGCGCGAAGTAGGTATAGAGGTCGCCGCCGACCGCGCTCGCGGGGCGCAGCGCGGCATGCAGTTCGAGCCGGCCGTCGTCGGCAAGCCAATGGGCCTCAGGAATCAGTGCGAGCTGGATCTGCCGCGCGATTTCGAGCTCGCTGGCCATGCGTTCCTGCTCGCGCGCCGTGCGCTTGGCGGTGTCGATATGCCCGGCAAGCTGATGGCGCATCTGATCGAACGCGCGGGTGAGCCGGCCCACTTCGTCGTTACGGCGAACCACGGGCAGGGCGAAGTCGAGGTCGCCGCGCGAGACATTCTCCGCGCGCTCGGCCAGCACGCCCAGCGGGGCCATCAGGCGGCGCGTCACGACC
>NZ_JBFUJE010000501.1:0-2841 GCF_056401535.1 Luteibacter sp. P4_E6
CTGTTGGATATGCGCGTCCAAGCAGTTAGGCCGGAAACGWGGCAAATCCCGTTTCCATTAAGGCGGAGCTGTGATGGCGAGGGAAATATAGTACCGAAGTTCCTGATTCCACGCTGCCAAGAAAAGCCTCTAGTGAGATGTAAGGTGCCCGTACCGCAAACCGACACAGGTAGGCGAGGAGAGAATCCTAAGGTGTGCGAGAGAACTCTCGTTAAGGAACTCGGCAAAATGACCCCGTAACTTCGGGAGAAGGGGTGCTTTTTAGGGTGAATAGCCCAGAAAAGCCGCAGTGAATAGGCCCAGGCGACTGTTTAGCAAAAACACAGGTCTCTGCGAAGCCGCAAGGCGAAGTATAGGGGCTGACACCTGCCCGGTGCTGGAAGGTTAAGGGGAGAGGTTAGCGCAAGCGAAGCTTTGAACCGAAGCCCCAGTAAACGGCGGCCGTAACTATAACGGTCCTAAGGTAGCGAAATTCCTTGTCGGGTAAGTTCCGACCYGCACGAAWGGYGTAACGACAGCGGCGCTGTCTCCACCCGAGACTCAGTGAAATTGAAWTCSCYGTGAAGATGCRGSGTTCCYGCGGYMAGACGGAAAGACCCCGTGMACCTTTACTATAGCTTTACACTGAACGTTGAGTTCTTCTGTGTAGGATAGGTGGGAGGCTATGAAACCAGGACGCTAGTTCTGGTGGAGCCATCCTTGAAATACCACCCTGAAGTGCTTGACGTTCTAACCTAGGTCCGTMATCCGGATCSGGGACMGTGTATGGTGGGTAGTTTGACTGGGGCGGTCKCCTCCSAAAGAGTAACGGAGGAGCACGAAGGTACGCTCAGCGCGGTCGGACATCGCGCACTGTGTGCAAAGGCATAAGCGTGCTTGACTGCGAGATCGACGGATCAAGCAGGKACGAAAGTMGGKCWTAGTGATCCGGTGGTYCYGYRTGGAAGGGCCATCGCTCAACGGATAAAAGSTACYCCGGGGATAACAGGCTGATRMCSCCCAAGAGTYCATATCGACGGSGKTGTTTGGCACCTCGATGTCGGCTCATCACATCCTGGGGCTGTAGCCGGTCCCAAGGGTATGGCTGTTCGCCATTTAAAGTGGTACGCGAGCTGGGTTCAGAACGTCGTGAGACAGTTCGGTCCCTATCTGTCGTGGGCGTTGGAGATTTGAGGGGGGCTGCTCCTAGTACGAGAGGACCGGAGTGGACGTTCCGCTGGTGTTCGGGTTGTCATGCCCATGGCATTGCCCGGTAGCTACGAACGGAAGTGATAACCGCTGAAAGCATCTAAGCGGGAAGCACGCCCCAAGATGAGATCTCCCGAGAGCTTGACTCTCCTAAAGGCACCATCAAGACTAGGTGGTTGATAGGCACGGTGTGGAAGTGCAGCAATGCATTGAGCTTACGTGTACTAATGAGCCGTGAGGCTTGACCATATAACCCCAAGACGCTTCACCGTCTTAACATCTCTCTACTCGCTTTCCGAATCCGGACGCTTGTCACTCGTTTACACCCTCTGTGAAGCCGGCGCTTTTATAGCGCTGCTTCCACCCCTTCCCTGGCGGCCATAGCGGCGTGGTACCACCTGATCCCATCCCGAACTCAGAAGTGAAACGCGCATGCGCCGATGGTAGTGTGGCTCAAGCCATGCAAGAGTAGGTCACCGCCAGGGGCCTTATACCCTAAAAACCCAGTCTCCTCCGAGACTGGGTTTTTTTTTGCGCGCAGCGCAAGACCCGCAACAGGTCACCGCCAGGGGCCTTATACCGGAACAACCCGTCTTCGAAAGAAGCCGGGTTTTTCTTTGCCSKCGATTTACCCTCGGCCCCTGTGGGAGCCGCTTCAGCGGCGATAACCAGATGGCGGCACCCGGCCCGCTRCCGCGGGATCGCCGATGAATCGGCTCCTACAGGGGCCAACGGCCGGGGCCAATCGGCTACATTAGGGTCATGTACTTACAGACTTTCGGGCTGCGCGAGCTGCCATTTGGCGACGCACCGGATCCGCGCTTTGCCTGCCTGTTCGCGCGCGAGCGGGAAATTCTCGCGCATGTCGAATATGAGCTGACATCGACGACCTCCAGCGTGACTCTCGTGACAGGCGAGGCCGGTGTCGGCAAGAGCCTGCTTTGCCTGTTGGTGGAAGCGGATGCACCCAACCACGGGGTGCGCGCCGTTCGTCAGGCTGCCGGTGACTATGCGCTGGAAACGGTAGCGTGGCTGCGCGCCATGTATGCGGGGTTCGGGTTGCCGTTGCCCCTGAGTGCCGAGGCCAACACGGAAGACCATCTGGTCGATGGGCTCGCTGCCGGTCTCGGGAGGATTTCCCAACACGGCAACCACCGGTACCTCTTGATCCTGGATGACGCCGATCAGCTTGCCGATGACGACCTGGCGATCGTCGAGCGCTTGCTCCTTGCCTGCGAGAACGTCGACGCACCTTTCCACATCCTGCTCGCGGGTCTGCCGGCACTACGCGAACGACTGTCCGGCCCGTCGGCACCATCGATCGCGGCTCATGTGCGCAGCCGTATTCCCATGCCGGTGTTGAGTGGTGATGAGAGCGAGCGCTATGTTCGTCACCGGCTCCACGTCGCAGGCACGACCCACATGCCTTTCAGCCGTCTCGGCCTGCGCACGCTTCGCGACGATGGCAAAGGCAACCCTCGCCGCCTCAACGCGTTGGCACACCGTGCCCTCGAGCGCGCAGCTGAGCGGGGCGAACAGTCGATAGGCGAGCGGGCGCTCGGATTCGTCGCCCGAGAGGTGCTGCCGCAACATGCTCGGTACTGGCTCCGTCGCTATCGGAAACTCCTCCTTGCGGTGGGCGCCATGCTGGCC
>NZ_JBFUJE010000502.1:0-2832 GCF_056401535.1 Luteibacter sp. P4_E6
CACTTCCGGCAGTCCTAACCGGAGCTCCCCATGCGCTACGTGAAACTCGGCCGCACCGGCCTCGATATCTCCCCACTCGTTCTCGGTTGCATGACCTACGGCGTCCCCGACCGCGGGAACCATGCGTGGACGATGGACGAAGAGGCGAGCCGCCCGTTCATCCGCAAGGCACTGGATCTTGGGATCAACTTCTTCGACACCGCGAACGCCTACTCCGATGGCACCTCGGAAGAAATCGTCGGCCGCGCGCTGAAGGATTTCGCGCGACGCGATGAAGTGGTCATTGCCACGAAGACCTTCTTCCATTGGCGGAAGGGACCGAACGGCGGTGGTCTTTCGCGCAAGGCGATCTTCCACTCGGTGGACGACAGCCTCGCTCGCCTGGGTACCGACTACATCGACCTGCTGCAGATTCATCGCGCGGACCACACCACGCCGGTAGAGGAAACGCTGGAAGCACTCCACGACCTGGTCAAGGCGGGCAAGGTGCGTTACCTCGGTGCCTCGTCGATGTTCGCCTGGCAGTTCGCGAAAATGATCTACACCTCACGCCTGCACGGCTGGACCGAGTTCGCCAGCATGCAGGACCACTACAACCTGCTGCAGCGCGAAGAAGAGCGCGAGATGATTCCCTTCTGCGAAGACCAGGGTATCGCCGTCCTCCCGTGGAGCCCGCTTGCGCGCGGCCGCCTCACGCGCGACTGGGACCAGAGCAGCACGCGTCAGGAGAGCGACGTCTTCGGACGCACGCTGTACAACGCCACCGAGGATTCGGACCGCGCCATCGTCGAGGCGGTGAAAAAGGTCGCGGAACAACGGGGGGTGCCGCGTGCACAGGTCGCGCTGTCGTGGGTGGCGCATCGTTCCGGCGTCACGGCACCGATCGTCGGCGCCTCGAAACCGCACCATCTCGACGATGCGGTCGCCGCGATCGACCTGGTGTTGTCCGACGAAGAAACGGCGACGCTGGAAAATGCGTACGGCCCGCACCCCGTCGCCGGCTTCGAGTAGCCGCCACTCTCTTGCTTGGTAGGAGCCGATTCATCGGCGAAGGCCGCGGCAGCGGCCACCCGTTGGCGGGGCTGTCGCGAGCACCCATTCGCCGATGAATCGGCTCCTACGGCGGAGCATGAAGTACTTGACATGTGTGTGTATGCACGATCAGTATAGATCCATGGCTACCCGTAACGACTTCTGCAACTGCTTCGCCGCCCGTCAGGCGGCGCGGGCGCTGACGCGCTCCTACGAGCGCCACCTGGCACCCAGCGGCTTGACCAGTTCGCAGTTCTCCATCCTGGTGGTACTTGAAGACCGCCCAGGGATYGGCATGCGCGACCTTGCCGAGGAGATGGTCATGGACCGGACCAGCCTGGTTCGTGCGCTTAAACCCCTTCAGCGCGATGGTTTGATCGCCGTCGCGGCTTCGACGGAAGACCCGCGCCAGCACGTCTACGTACTCACTCCGGCAGGTCTGGCCAAGTCGGCCCAGGCGGGTCAGTTGTGGGCGGAGGCTCAGGCCGAGTTCGTCTCGAAGTTCGGTGGCGAGTCTGCTGCCGAAGCCGCACGCGACGCATTTCATCGCATGGGTCAGATGGGCTGACCTTTTTTTGCCTTTAAAAGTGCATACACACATCCACACAGGATCACCACTCATGAGCAGCAACATTCTCGGCACAGCCCTGGTCACCGGCGCGTCCTCAGGCATCGGCGCGGTCTACGCCGACCGCCTTGCGCGTCGCGGTTACGACCTCATCCTTGTCGCACGCAGCAAGGACAAGCTCGACACGCTGGCGAAGCACATCACGAACGCCACCGGCCGGAACGTCAGCATCGTGGCCGCGGACCTCACGCGGGACGCCGACCTTCACCGCGTCGAGCAGGTCATCGGTGACGCAACGGACCTCACCCTCTTGGTCAATAACGCCGGCGTGGGCGCGACTGCCCCACTGCTGCAGGCGGACATCGGCAAGATGACCGATCTCATCACGCTGAACGTGACCGCTCCGACCCGCCTGGCGTACAAGGCCGTGCCGGGCTTCGTTGCACGTGGCAAGGGCGCCGTGATCAACATCGCTTCTATCGTTGCCATCGCGCCGGAGCTGCTCAATGGCGTATACGGCGGAAGCAAGGCATTCGTGCTGGCGCTGAGCCAGTCAATGCATCACGAGCTCGCCGATAAGGGCGTCAAGGTACAGGCCGTCTTGCCGGGCGCGACCGCGACCGATTTCTGGCCGGTTGCCGGATCCGCCGTGGCGAATCTTCCGCCGGATTGGGTGATGAGCGCCGAGGACATGGTCGATGCGTCGCTGGCTGGTTTCGACGCGGGTGAACTGGTGACGATTCCTTCGGTGGAAACCACGGCGCTTGTCGATGCACTGGAAGCGGCGCGTCGTGCCTTGTTCCCGGAGCTGTCGAAGTCGGTGCCGGCGTCGCGGTATGGCGTCAGGGCGAAAGTCGCGGCGTAAACGCGAGCACCCATCGCCGATGAATCGGCGAACGCGCGTCTGCGGGCCTACTTCCGCAGACGCCGCGCAATCGCCTGCTCGATAACATCCGCCGCGACACGCGCACCGTTCTCCGCACGAATGACCACCGCGGCACGCTGCGCTCGCGACGCGACACCCTCGTCGCTCAACAGCGCGCGCAATAGCGTCGTAGCCGCGTCTGCGCGATAGCGCGACGCGGGCAACACATCGCCCACGCCAAGGCGGACGATCCGCGCCGCGTTGTCCGGCTGGTCGAAGCCATGGGGCACGACCAGCTCGGGGCAGCCCGCGCGCAACGCCTCCTGCGTGGTTCCGATCCCGCCGTGATGCACCACCGCCGCCGCGC
>NZ_JBFUJE010000503.1:0-2829 GCF_056401535.1 Luteibacter sp. P4_E6
GCGCGCGAGTCGGCAGGGCGGCGATCTTGTCGACCACGTCCATGCCCGAAACGACCTTGCCGAACACCGCAAAGCCCCAGGTCAGGCCGCTCTGGTTGCTGACGTAGTCGAGCCGGCGGTTGTCGACCAGGTTGACGAAAAACTGCGCCGTCCCGGAGTTCGGATCGCCACCACGCGCCACGGCGAGCGTACCGCGCAGGTTCGACAGACCATTGTCGGCTTCGCTGGGAATGGCGGCGCGCGTGCGGCGCTGGGTGAGATCGCGACTGTAGAGGCCGCCCTGCACCATGTAGCCGTTGACCACGCGGTGGAACACCGTGCCGTCATAGAAGCCGTCGCGAACGTACTGCAGGAAATTCGCCACGCTCTTGGGCGCTTTGTCCGGGAACAGCTCGAACGTGACATCGCCCTGGGTGGTACGCATGACCACGCGCGGGTGGTCGACGGACGCCGGCGCTGGCGCTGCCGGCTTGGTCGTCTGCTGCGCCATGGACACAGCGGGCAGGGCGAGTAAGAGGCTGGCGAAGACGGCTTTGAGCATGGGTTACCGGTCGTGACGGCGAAACAATCGCGCCATGATACGCCCGTTCGCCGGGCGGATCGCGGTCATTCGGTGACGATCTCGAGATCCAGCCCGAGCTCGGCCAGTGGCTCGCGCTCCTGATCGAGGTCGGCTTCGGTCAGCGGGTGTTGGTCCAGCCAATCCGCCGGCAACGACAGGCGAAGGCGCTGGCGAGATGCACTCACCCGGATGCGGGGCAGGGCTTCGGCGCGGCGGGCGCGGCGGAACAGGACGCCCAGGCGGAGGATGGCCGTAATGTGCCGGGCCAGCRCCCGATAGCGCACGGGCAGCGCCGAGATCACCGATTTCTCGGGCTTGCGGCGATGGCATTCCACGATGGCCGCCAGTAGCTGCTGTTCCTGCCGGGAGAAGCCGGCCAGATCGGCGTGGCGGAGGATATAGCCGCCGTGACGCTGGTGCTGGCTATGCGCGATGGCCAGGCCGAGCTCGTGCACGCGCGCTGCCCACGACAGCCATTCACGGCCGTCGTCGTCGAGTTTCCAGGCCTTGCAGAGCTGGTCGAACAACCCGAGCGCGGTGGTTTCGACGCGGCGCGCCTGGGCGCGGTCCACGCCGTAGCGGCTGGCCAGCGAATCGATGCTGGCCATGCGCGGATCGGTACCGGCGGAACGGCCGATCAGGTCCCAGAGCAGGCCTTCACGCATCGAGCTTTCCGACACGCGCAGGCGCTCGATGCCGAGCGCTTCGAACGCGGCTTCGAAAATGGCCACGCCGCCAGCGAATACCTCGGCACGATCTTCGGCCAGGCCGGGCAGCTTGAGCGTCCCCGACGAGCCCTGTTCGATCAGAGCTTCACGCACGGCGGCCAGCGACTCGGGCGTAATGCCATCGTCGGAGAGCTTCATCGCGCGGACGACGGAGCCGATGGACTTGGCGGTACCCGACGAGCCGTAGGCGTCGGCCCAGCCCGCTTCGCGGTAGTCCTCGGAGAACTGCTGAAGCAGCACACCAATTTCCCGGCGGGCCTTCTGCCAGCGCTTGCGGGTGATCTTGCCGCCCGGGAAAAAGCGAAGGGTTGAGGCGATGCAGCCCACCTGGACGCTTTCCGTCAACAAGGGCGCCGTACCGCGGCCGATGATGAATTCGGTACTGCCACCGCCGATGTCGATGACCAGCCGATGGTCGCGCGACGCTGGCAGATCGTGTGACGAGCCCAGGAAGATCAGTCGGCCCTCTTCGCGGCCCGAGACGATTTCCACCGGATGCCCCAGCGCGGCCTCAGCCGCGGACAGGAAGGCATGCGGCGAGGCGAGGCGGCGCACGGTATTGGTCGCGACGGCGCGCACGTGCAGGGCGGGAATGCCGGCGATGCGCTGGCCGAAACGGGCCAGGCTAGCCAACGCCGAGGCGCGGTGGGTCTCGTCGAGCGTCCCATCCGGGCGCAAGCCCACGGCCATTCGCACGGAGTCGCGCAAGCGGTCGATGACACGGGGTTCACCGTGTTCGTAACGAGCCACCACCATGTGGAAGCTATTGGAGCCGAGGTCAACGGCGGCGAGAAATTCGCCTTCGTTGATCTGCGATTTACCTGAGGTCGGCAAGAGATCTGTCCGCAGCGGCGTATCGGGGGATTCTGGCATGGCGCCGGGGCTTGCATGCAACGCCTTTTGTCAGGCTGGCTTTGCGAGGCGAGTTTTGGGCAAGGCAGAAAGAACGAACAAGACGATGCAAAGGAAACCGAACACCCAATAATCCGTGGGCGCAGGCCCCCACCAGTGTCGGTGCCAGGGCACGTTCACGGGGTCGAAGCGCGCGATGCCGAAGGCGGGGTTGAGGATGAACCAGAGGCCGTCTTCGGCAACCCAGAACAGCATGACGCAGGCAATGACGCGAACCTGCGCACGCCAGCTCCAGTAGCCCTGGAACACCATGGGAAAATGGAAAAAGGCGGCGATAAAAGGAAAGACCCAGGCATGGTACCCGGTCATCGGTCGGCCGCCCCACAGCAGGTCGAGCAGCCAGTGGTTCTCGACGCRCCAGGTCGGCAGGCTCGTGGCCCAGCCATGCGGCCCTTCGATTTCGACTTCGACGTGGGCGAACATGAAGGCGAGCAGGAACGTGAACGCCGCAGTCGCCAGGGTAGCGACGAGGCGGCGGCGCGGCGAATGACTCATCGGCTATCCAGCAGGGCGAGCACGGTATCGACCACGTCGCGCGCCGCATGCGGGCGACCGATCGCCCGTGCGCTGGCGGCCATGGCGGCCAACCGTGCGGGGTGCGCCTGAAACTCGTGAATTCGCCAGGCC
>NZ_JBFUJE010000504.1:0-2828 GCF_056401535.1 Luteibacter sp. P4_E6
CAACCCCGGCGAGCGCCTCAAGCTCACCTGGCGTTGTCACCGGTCCCCTATCATCTGCGGCATGCGCCGCCTCTTTACGATCCTGCTCCTCACCGCCACGCTCCTTGCCGGCGGTTGCTCGCTGTCGCGTACGCGCATCCGGCAGGCGGACGCGGTCGTCACCCTGACGGTCGACCGTCAGCTCACCTGTGACCGGACCGATCGTTGTGCGACACCGTCTCCCCTGATCGACGCGGCGAAGGAAGCCAACGCAGCCTCGACCGCGGACAAACCGGTCCACGTGGCGACGCTGCTCGAGGATGGCGAGCAGGCCATGGCCGCCCGGGTCAACCTGATTCGTGCGGCGACGAAGAGCATCGACGTGCAGACCTACATCTGGGAGCAGGACGACGCGGGCAAACTGGTCCTCGACGAACTGATCCAGGCCGCGCGGCGCGGCGTGCATGTGCGCATCCTCGCCGACCAGCTGTTCTCCTTCGGCGACCCGGGATTGCTCGCCACGCTCGCCCGCGCCAGCGACAACCTCGAGGTACGCCTCTACAACCCCACCTTCCACAGCGCGCGGACGCCACCGCTGGAGTTCGCGGCCGGCATTCTCTGCTGCTTCTACAAGTTCAACCAGCGGATGCACAACAAGCTGATCGTGGTCGACGATCTCATCGGCATCACAGGCGGTCGCAACTACGAAGACCGCTACTTCGACTGGGACGGCAGCTTCGACTACATCGACCGCGATGTCATGGTGGGCGGTCCCGCCGCGAAAACCATGGGCGACAGCTTCGAACAGTTCTGGACGCATAAGCGCGCGGTCCGGCTGACCCATCTGCATGACGTGAACCGGGAGCTCATCGCCGACACCGACGACACGCGGCATTGGTTGCCACCGACCTACGAGCATCCCGACCGCGTCGCCCAGATGATCAGCGATGCCGAAGATGCCGGCTGGCTGGAAGACCGAATCATGCGCGCCACGCTGCGGATGAATCGCATCGAGTATCTTTCGGACCTCCCGGGCAAAACCGACGAGCCCAAGCGTCGCGAGGCACGTGAACTTACCCGACACATCATGGGTCTGGTACGTAACGCGAAGAGCGAGATCATCCTGCAGACGCCCTACCTGGTCATGAGCAAACCGGCGCGGAAGATCTTCAACCGCCTGCACGAGCAGCCGACGCCGCCGCGCATCGTCGTCTCGACGAACTCGCTGGCCTCGACCGATGCGTTCGCTGTGTATGCGCTGTCTTACAAGCACCGCAAGCGTTACCTCACCGACTACGGCTTCGAGATTTACGAGCTGAAGCCGCACCCCGAAAACGCCGACATCGATGCGCTCGAGAACCCGTCGACGGCCCCCGCCAAACCACCGTTTGCCGCCACTGGCTCGGGCAGCGGCCACAGCCGACGTGCATCCAGGGAAACGGATGCCGATGGCGGGTTGCAGCCCTCGGAGTCGTCCGGCTTCCTCAGTGCGGGGAGTCATTCGCGACGGGGTGCGCGTCATCGCCCCGCACCGCTGAGCACCGAGGGTATCCGTTTCGGACTCCACGCGAAGTCGATCGTCGTCGACGATACGTTCGCCATGGTCGGCACGCACAATTTCGATCCGCGCTCCGACCACTACAACACCGAATCCGGTGTGATCATCTACGACAAGCGCTTCTCGGACCGCCTGCGCGATTCGATCATGCAGGACACCGAGCCCGGCAACGCCTGGGTCATCGGCCCGCGCGAGAAGAAGATCCCCGTGCTGTCGTCGGTGAACGAGTTCATCGGCGATGTCTCGGAGCGCCTGCCGTTCTTCGATCTGTGGCCATTTCGCTACGCCACCAGCTACGAGCTCAAGCCAGGCTGCATTCCGCTGAGATGGACCGATCCCCGCTTCTTCGAATGCTACGAGCCGGTGGGCGACTTCCCCGAAGTCGACGTCTCGCTGAAGCTCATCTACACCCGCATGATTACCGCGTTCGGCTCATCGGCGGCCGGCATTCTCTAGAAGCGCGTGAGTTCGAAGCGGATGGGCAGGTCGGCGGTGTAACGGGACGGACGATTGTCCGCCGCGGCGAAGCGCCAGCCCCGAACGGCATCGGTCGCTGCGTGATCCAGGTCGAGGTCGCCGCTGCTATGGCCTACGCTGACGTCGGTGACATCACCTTCCTGGGTGACCGTGACATTGAGGATCACCTGGCCTTCGCGCTGTGCGCGTAGCGCTGCCATGGGGTAGCGCGGCGAGGGCATGTAGACGGGCACGAGGGGATCGGGCGTTGCTGCGGCGTCGCTGCGCGCCGCAGCAACGCGTTCGGGAGCCGCGTGCGTGCGGACTCGCGGAGCGGACGCCGACGGCATCGGCGGCACCGGCGCGGACGGCCGTGTCCACGCGGGCCTGGACGACAGCTTCGGCATGACGACTTCGGCCAGCGGGCGGGTCGCAGGCGCGCGCTCATAGGTGAGCGCGGTGAGCCAGCTCGTCGCGGCGATGCCGACGACGAGCCCGAGGGCGCTGAACGATGTACTGGTGCGAAGTGCGAGCATTCGGATCTGACGGATGGGGATCAGGGACGTTCGAGAATCGCCGTGACGCCCATGCCGCCCGCGGTACAGATGGAAATCAGGCCGCGGCCCGAACCCTTCTGCTCGAGCATCTTCGCCAGCGTGGCGACGATGCGCGCACCGGTCGCCGCGAAGGGATGACCCGCCGCGAGACTGGAGCCGTTGACGTTGAGTTTCGACGGGTCGATCGATCCCAGCGGGCCATCGAGGCCCAGCCGGTTACGGCAATACTCGTCGGATTCCCATGCACGCAGCGTGCAGAGCACCTGCGCCGCAAAAGC
>NZ_JBFUJE010000505.1:0-2824 GCF_056401535.1 Luteibacter sp. P4_E6
GAACTGGACGACAGCAAGCGCTCACTGACCCGCACGGCCTACGGTCCGCGCCATCCGGACGATGGATTCGGCATGGGCCCTTACGGTGGCGTGGTCGATCCTCGTGCCGCAGGCACGGCCGGTGCCGGCACGTATGCTGCCGACGGCTCGTGGACGCCCAACCGTTACGTCGTCAACCATCCAGGCGGCGTGGTCGGTAACCCCGCGGACCTCGCCAACTACCACCCGTACGACGTCAACAGCAACGCCGACAAGTATTCGACGCCACAGGACATGACCTTTCGCGCGAGCAGCAAGCTGCGCAATCTGTTCGCGACGGGCCGCTACAACGTTACCGACGACATCGCCCTGCGTGGCATGGCCAACTACGGAGTGCGCGACACGCGCAGCCAGGCGGCGGGCTATCCTCTCGAAAGCGGTTCTGGACGCACCAGCGACCTGACTATCGATGCGGGCAACGCGTACAACCCGTTCCCAGGCTACGACACCGACTTCTTCCGCCGCACGACGGAACTGCCGCGTATCAGCTGGGCGAAGAGCAAGGCCTTCCACGTCGATGCCGGCGCCGAAGGCAGCTTCCTCTGGAATGACCGCACGTGGAACTGGGACGTCACCTACGGATATTCCGAGGCGCGCGACAGCCGCACCGATAGCGGCAATATCAATCTGGTCAATGCCGCCAAAGCGCTGGGACCGACGTCGGTCGTCAACGGGAACGTCGTCTGCGCCAATGCTGCGGATCGCGCGGCTGGCTGCGTGCCGTGGAACATCCTTGCCGGTCCCGGCGGCACGCCGGATGCCGTGTGGAACTACGTGCAATCCACGACCACCGCCCGCCAGGTGACGAGGACCAACGACGTCGTCGCCAACCTGACCGGCGGCGTGTTCGACCTGCCCGCCGGCACGGTTCGCGTGGCCGGTGGTCTCGAGCATCGCACCGAGAACGGACGCTACGTGCCCGATCCCGCCGACTCCGCCGGCCTGACTACCCAACTGGCCAGCAATCCGACGAACGGCGGCTACATCGTCAACGAGGCCTACCTCGAACTCGACGTGCCGCTGCTGGCCGACCTGCCCTTCGCACGGGAACTGGCGGTGAACGCGTCATCGCGCTATTCGCACTACTCGGCCTTCGGCGGTCGCACCAACAACAAGTACAGCTTCCGCTGGAAGCCGTTCGACGATCTGCTCTTGCGCGGTACGTATGCCGAAGGTTTCCGCGCACCAACGGTGGCGGATCTTTACGCGGGTTCGAGCGAAAGTTTCGAAAGCTTCCTCGACCCTTGCGACAGCGCCTTTGGTGCCGCCGCGTCCGATGCAGGCGTGCGTGGCCGCTGCGCCGCGGCAGGCGTACCCGCGAACTATCGGCAGATCGACCAGTCGGGCGCGCAAGTCAACTCCGCCACCGGTGGCCAGAATCCCGTGGCTTTCCGCACGGGCGCCAATCCCGCGCTGAAGCCGGAATCGTCGATTACGCGCACCGCCGGCTTGGTGTACAGCCCCGGCTACCTCGATGGCCTCGATGTCACGCTCGACTATTACAAGGTCGACATCCGCGATGTCATCACGCCGATCCTTGCCGGCGACATTCTCAACTTCTGCTACGTGCGGAACGATCCGACGTATTGCGGACGCTTCACGCGTGCGGCCGACGGCCATATCACCTCGCTGGACGAAAGCCTGGCCAACCTAGGCACGTTGCGTACCGAAGGCTACGATCTCGGCGCGCATTACCGTTTCCCGGAAACACGCTACGGCGAGTTCACCCTGCTCTCGGATAGCACCTATCTGAAGGACTACACGCAATCGAGCAGCCCCGGTTCACCGCCACGCCAGCTGGCCGGCTACATGAACGGCGTGCAGGGCCTGTATCGCGTCCGCTCGAACCTCTCGCTCGACTGGTCGTGGAGGCGCTTCGGTGCGACGTGGACCGTACGCTACTTCGACGGCCTGAAAGACTCGTGCTGGTCGTCCACGGTCGAGTGCAATCGTCCGAATGAACTCAACGCGATCACTGGCGTCACCGGCGTGAGCCGCAAGGGCTCGGTCGCCTTCCACGATGCGCAGCTGCGCTGGCAGGCCCCCTGGAACGGCAACTTCCGTGTCGGCATCAATAACGTCTTCGCGCGCAAGGGACCGCTCTACTACAACGTATCCAGCGCCGGCGGCGGCAGCCCCCCGTACAATCCCGCGTTCGACATCGACCGGTATTTCTACGTCGGCTACCAGCAAAAGTTCTGAAGCATTGCGTTGTCAGCTGAAGAAACGTGGCGCTGAATCGGCAAGCGCTACCTCACCACGGCGAAACTCAAGGCAATGAGTTCGTGGCCAGAGATCTTCGCCCCATTGCCTTGCAGCGCACCAGCTGAAACCATTTACGTCGAGCACATGGCCAAGGAGTGAGGCAAATGTCAATGCAGCCGACCGTCAACGCGCTTGTCATCGGTCCAAAGGGAGGTGGCATCAGCTACCTGATGGGATCGCTACTTCGAGCCAGCGATCCTTCACAGATTGAATCTGGTGCGAGCGGCGCTGCGGCCTCATGGGATGCTTTGCAGACGTGGAATGGGTCGATCTCTTGCGGAAGCTTGGCGCTTCCAACATGCAACCTCAACGCATTTCATACTGATGCGATCCCTTCCGAAGGCACATTCCCCTCGAAAATCGACTCGATCCTCGTAGTCATTCCTGCAGCGTACGGCGAGTTCGAAGGCTGTCTATCGTCAAAAGGTGCGGTGCGGCAGCTGATCTCGTACGCGCACGATAACCTCGGAGCTACCCGATGCGTGCTCGCCATTACGAAGATGGACTGTACCGAGCCTCC
>NZ_JBFUJE010000506.1:0-2821 GCF_056401535.1 Luteibacter sp. P4_E6
ACGCCGGCCCGGGCACCAATGGCTCGCAGTTCTTCATCACCCACGGTGCGACGCCGTGGCTGGATGGCAAGCACAGCGTCTTCGGCGAAGTCGTGGGCCCGGAAGACCAGGCCGTGGTCAACCAGATTGCCGGCGACGACACCATCGAGAAGGTGGTAGTCGAGGGTGACGTGGACGCACTGCTCGAGAAGCAGGCCGATAACGTTTCCAAGTGGAACGCGGTGCTGAACGCGCGTTAAGCGTCTGGTTCTTCGATGTTTGAAACGCCGCCTTCGGGCGGCGTTTCTGTTTCTGGCCCGCTGCTGCGGGATCGCCGCTGAAGCGGCTCCCACATCGCCGCTGAAGCGGCGATGCCCCTCCTACTCGCCCGTGTTAAAATAGCGGCCTTTGCCCCGTCCCCCTCCGAGGAAACGATGCCGCAGCTCGCCACGCGAATGGGTCGCGCCAAACCCAGTGCGATCATGGTCATTGCCGAAAAAGCCAAGCGCCTGAAAGCCGAGGGGCGCGACATTGTCAGCTTCTCGATCGGTGTCCCCAACTTTCTCCCCGGCGAGCACGTCTACGCCGCGGCCCGCGAGGCCCTGGCCAAGGATTCCGGCCAGTACGGCAGCAACCGCGGCTCCGATGCGCTGGTCGATGCCTTCCTCGGCCACATCGAGGCCCTCGGCCTGACGGGCTACAAGCGCGAGAACGTCTCCACCGGGGTCGGCGCCAAGCAGATCCTCTACAACCTGGCCGAAGCCCTGCTGGACGAGGGCGACGAAATCGCCTTCCCGGCGCCGTACTGGACCAGCTACCTCGACATCGCCGAGATCGTCGGCGCGAAGATCAACATCCTGCCGTGCCCGCCGGAGCAGCACTACAAGCTCACGCCGGCGCAGCTGGACGAAGCGCTGGCCCGCAAGCCGCGCGTCTTCCTGTTCAACAACCCGTCCAATCCCACCGGCATGGTCTACACGCGCGATGAAATCGTCGCGCTGGCCGACGTCATCGCGAAGTATCCGGACACCTGGATCATCACCGACGACATCTACAACACCATGGTGTTCGACGGCGTGGGTTACCACAACTTCGTGCACGTGCGCCCGGAACTGAAGGACCGCGTGATCTTCGTCGACTCGCTGTCGAAGACCTACGGCATGCCGGGCTGGCGTGTGGGCTTCATCGCCGCACCGGAGTCCGTGGCCAAGGCCGTGACCACGCTCAACTCGAACCACATCACCAGCCTGCCGGAAGTGATCACCGCCGCGGCCGTCGCTGCGTTGTCGGGCCCGCAGGATGTGCCGGCGGCGAAGTGCGCCGAATTCGCGGTCAAGCGCGATCGCGTTTACAACGCGCTGATCTCAATCACTGGCGTGGTCTGCCCGCGTCCGCAGGGCGCGTTCTACGCGTTCCCGGATATCTCGGTGGCCTTCGGCAAAAAGCACAACGGCGTGGAAATCACCTCCGACGTGGACTTCTGCGCCGCGTTGCTCGAGACCAAGGGCGTGGCCTGCGTGCCGGGTTCGGCCTTCGGCGAGCCGCGCGCGCTGCGCATTTCCTATTCCTGCCCGGACGAAGCACTCGACAAGGGCATGGCCCGCATCGTCGAGTTCTTTGCCGAGCTCACCTGATCATACGTCCCAAGCGATATTCCTGAGGAGTCGAAAGATGAAAGCACCCGTTCGCGTTGCCGTGACCGGCGCAGCCGGCCAGATCGGTTATGCCCTCCTGTTCCGTATCGCCGCCGGCGACATGCTGGGTCCYGACCAGCCGGTCATCCTGCACCTGCTCGAAATCACCCCGGCACTGCCGACCCTGCAGGGCGTGGTGATGGAGCTGAACGACTGCGCGTTCCCGACGCTCGCAGGCATCGTCGCCACCGACGACGTCAACGTCGCCTTCAAGGACGTCGACTACGCGCTGCTCGTGGGTGCGCGTCCGCGCGGCCCGGGCATGGAGCGCAAGGACCTGCTCGAAGCCAACGGCGCCATCTTCGGCCCGCAGGGCAAGGCCCTGAACGACCACGCCAAGCGCGACGTGCGCGTGCTCGTCGTCGGCAACCCGGCCAACACCAATGCGCTGATCGCGCAGCAGAACGCACCGGATCTCGATCCGAAGTGCTTCACGGCCATGGTCCGTCTCGACCACAACCGCGCGCTGTCGCAGCTGGCCGAGAAGACCGGCACGCATTCGACCGACATCAAGAAACTCACGATCTGGGGCAATCACAGCTCCACGCAGTACCCGGACCTGCACCAGACCACGGTGAAGGGCAAGGCTGCACTCGAGCAGGTCGACCAGGCCTGGTACGAGAGCGACTTCATCCCGACCGTGCAGCAGCGTGGCGCGGCGATCATCAAGGCCCGTGGTGCTTCTTCGGCTGCGTCGGCCGCGTCGGCCGCCATCGACCACATGCGTGACTGGACGCTCGGCACGGCCGAGGGTGACTGGGTCTCCATGGGTATCCCGTCGGACGGTTCCTATGGCGTCGAGAAGGGCGTGATCTTCGGCTACCCGGTGACCGTGAAGAACGGCAAGTACGCCATCGTCCAGGGCCTTCAGATCAACGCGTTCTCGCAGGCCCGCATCGATGCGACCGAGAAGGAGCTGCGCGAAGAGCGCGCTGGCGTGGAGCATCTGTTCGCGAAGTAAGCTCGCGGCAGGTTTCTGCAAATAAAAAGGCCGCGCTGCAAAAGCGCGGCCTTTTTTTGTTCTTCACGCATTACGGGGGCCGGGCGCTCGGCCGTCAGGCCGGGCATGCTTTCTCACCTTGCACCTTGCACCTTGCACCTTGCACCTTGCTCGCCTTCGGCCTCGCGGGCTCGGCTTTGCCATCGCT
>NZ_JBFUJE010000507.1:0-2806 GCF_056401535.1 Luteibacter sp. P4_E6
CGATATGGTCGACCGTATTTTCACCACCCGGCACCATGTTCGGGTTCAGCTCGAACGGATGGAAGGTGATCTCCGGATCGATGACATCGTGCAGGCGCTCGAGTGCGGTCTCGAGGCCACTGAGGCCGATGACGCACCAGGGGCATGCGATATCGGAGACGAAATCGATCTTCATTTTCTGGGGCATGGGGGCAAGCACCTTAGCGTTTGTGGGCGATCGTACACCTCCCAAGCCGTGAGTGGCCTGGACGACAAACCGCTCCAAGATAACGGCCACATTGGATCGGTAAGCTCGAGAAGCAAGGGGAACCGCTAGCCACCCAATACGAGGCAACCCCCATGAGCGCCCCTGCTCCGCTGCCTTTCGAGATGACTTTGGAAATCGTGATCGTCCCCGTCACCGACGTCGAACGCGCAAAGCGCTTCTACGCCAACCTGGGCTGGCGGCTCGACATCGATTACGCCGCAGCCGACGGCTTCCGCGTGATCCAGTTCACGCCTCCCGGCTCAGGCTGCTCGATCATGATCGGTAGCAACATGACGCCCGCGTCGCCAGGGTCCGTGCGGGGGCTGCATCTGGTGGTGGCGGATCTCGCCGCCGCTCGCGCCGAACTCATCCGGCGCGGCGTGGAAATAAGCGAGCCCTTCCACAACGCCGAGGGCATCTTTCACCGGGCGGACGACTCCACCAGCGTGGCCGGCCTCAACCCCGATCGGAAGAGTTATGCCTCCTACGCCAGATTCAGCGATCCGGATGGGAACGAATGGTTGATACAAGAGATCACCGCGCGCCTGGGTGGCCCGCTCGAAGAGGGCGACCCGCGCTTCACACCGCAGATTGTGAACTTCATCCGGCACGGGGCGCCGTAGGATCGGAGCATGCCGCTTGAGCGCACCCGCTACCATGCGTGTTTTCGCGCACAAAGCGGATGCCATGCCGAGTCCTATGTTCACCCGTTTGCTAACCGCCGTGCTGGCGGCCGCTGCCGTGCCCGTCATGGGACCGGCCGTAGCCAATGAGCTTGCGGCACCGCCAGCCGTCGCTCCGGTTCCTTCCAATGGCCTGGCCACCACGCCACCCATGGGCTGGAACAGCTGGAATCATTTTGCCGGCCGGATCACGGCTGCCGATGTGCGTGCGATGACCGACGCCATGGTTGCCAACGGCATGCGCGACGCCGGATACGTCTACGTCAATATCGACGACACCTGGGAAGGCGATCGGAACGCGGCCGGTGACATCGAGACGAATGCCAAGTTCGGTGACATGAAGGCCCTCGCAGACTACGTGCACTCGCGCGGGCTCAAGCTCGGCATCTACTCGTCACCGGGGGCGAAAACCTGCGCCGGCTTCGTCGGCAGTCACGGTCACGAAGACCAGGATGCGCGCCAGTTTGCTGCCTGGGGCGTCGACTATCTGAAGTATGACTACTGCGGCGCCCGTGACATCTACCCGGTCACCCAGCGCAACCAGGAGATGCTCTTCCGCAAGATGGGCGCGGCCCTTCGCGCGGCGGGCCGACCCGTGGTCTACAGCCTCTCGCAGTCCGGCGATTTCGACATCTGGCGATGGGGACCGCAGACCGGCGCCAACCTTTGGCGCACCACGCCGGATATCAGCGATAACTGGGAGTCCATGTCGCAGCGCGGCTTTCGTCAGCTCGATCTCAGCGCATGGTCCGGCCCGGGTCACTGGTCGGACCCCGACATGCTGGAGATCGGCAACGGCGGCATGAGCACGGATGAGTACCGGACGCAGATGAGCTTGTGGTCGATGCTCCCGGCACCTCTGCTCGCCGGCAACGACCTGCGCACGATGGATCCCGCGACGCGGGACATCCTGCTCAATCGCGAGGTGATCGCCGTTGATCAGGATTCGGCCGGACGTCCGGCGCGGCGCCTTGAACGCCAGGGCGACGTTGAGGTGCTCGTGCGCGATATGGCGGATGGGTCAGTGGTCGTGGGTTTCTTCAATCGCGGGGAGAAGGCGACGGCTCGGCTGTCCTGGCAGACGCTGGGAAGCCGCTTCAGCAAATCAGCTCAGGCCCGTGATCTCTGGCAACACACGGCCATCGATACGGGTAGCCCGTTCGTCACGACGCTTCCCCGGCATGGCGCCACCCTGATTCGTGTCGGCGCAGGTCAGTAGGAGCCACCGCCGATCCGYCGGTTCCTGCGGCAGGCAACGCGGATAGTGGGTGCAAGACACAGGCGGGGTTTGGCGGAAACTTATCTTCCTAACGGTGACGGCCACCTTGGGAGAGGCAATGAACACTGCTGCCAACGGCATGAGCGCGGAACAACGGCTCGCCGAATCGGGCATCGTCCTCCCTCCCCCGCCGTCGCCGTTCGGCTCCTATGTGGAAGCCGTGCGTACCGGCAACCTCGTCTACTTCAGCGGCATGGTTCCGGTATGGGGACACGAGCCGCGAGTACGTGGACGGATCGGTGCGGACCTGACGACGGAACAAGGCGAGGAAGCGGCAGAGCAGGCCATGCYCAGCGGATTGGCCGCCGCTCGGGAGTTCCTGGGGTCGCTCGATCAGGTCACCCGCGTGATCAAGGTCGCCGTTTACATGTTGACGACGCCGGAGTTCATCGAGCATCCGAAGGTTGCGGATGGCGCTACGGATTTGATGGAGAGACTCTTCGGCAAGGAGAAGCTTCCCGTCCGCCTGGTTTCCGGGCTTGGCAGCGCGCCACTGGGGATGCCGGTGATCGTCGAGTTCGTGCTTGAGGTGGCTTGAGCCAACCGAAGGGATTTACCGCGTGTAGTGGTATCGGCACTGGGCGACCTGGATCACCG
>NZ_JBFUJE010000508.1:0-2805 GCF_056401535.1 Luteibacter sp. P4_E6
CCTCGGCACCGTCACTGTGGCTAGCGCACAGCAACCCATGGATCCGCACATGGCTGGCATGGAACACGCGGCGAAGCCTGCTGATGCTCAGGGCGTTGGTGTGATCAAGGCGATCGACACGGCCAAGGGGACGATCACGCTGCAGCATGAGGCGATCAAGGCGATTGGGTGGCCGGCTATGACGATGGCTTTCAAGGCTGGTTCGCCGGAGTTGCTCACGGCTGCCAAGGTGGGTGATCGGGTGCGGTTTGGTTTGAAGCCGAATGGGATGGGTGGGATGGTGACGTCGATCGCGCCGGCGGACTGAGTCGATCAGTCACATGGACGTACCACCCATGCGGGTCGTGCGTCCATGTGACCGCTTCTTGAGGACTCACCCATTCGAGCCCCCCTATGCACTGATCCATCGCGACTATTCGCTCGTACCGAAAGCCGCCCCCACCAAGGCGATTAACCCGGCCACGCCCGCAACAAGCGCAATCCCCGCGAGAGCCAGTACTAGCAGCGTCCCATCTCCCCCGTGCACAAGGGTGATGCCGTAAGCGGCTGCTCCTGCCATGCCCACGCAAACAACCCCGTATACGCCCGAGCCTTTCCGCGCTGCTCGCGAGCGACGTGCCCTGATCGCCCCGAACAACGCCAGTGAAGGCAGGCCGAACAGGATCAAGCCGGCTATGGCGCACATGATATAGGTCGCCGTCTGTTCCACGGACCGGCGTGCCTCGTCCGCCGCGCGCTCACGTGTTCCCCGCTGCTCCTCCTGGCGCACCTCCTCGGCCATCTCGCCGGAGGCTGCCACGAGGCCGCTTGGCCAAGTTATCTTGGCCGCAACCATGCCTGGTGATGGACCTTCGGTCTGCAGCTTGACCAGGCGGTCGAGCAGGGGCGCATCTGCCTCGTCATTCGCCCGCTGGTTGAGCGCCGGTAAAGAGCAGTAGCCGTAGCTCGGCGAAGAAGGTATCCAATTTCCCACACCACAGGACAGAACAGCCTCGGGAACACCCGGAGACGGCGGAAAGCGAAAGCGTGCCTCGGCCGACCAGTGTGCTAACGCGACGTCAGGACGCACGCTGACWCGGATGATGTAAAGATCCGGCGCCTGGCTAGCGGCAGACTCGATAACAATGGCCCTCCACACCCCCGGACGCACAAGCGTGGTCTTGGTAGGCCACCTGCCCGCACTAGGCGGGTAGCGGGCGTCTTCGGCCTCCCATGCAGCAAGGGCTGTCTGCGACAGATGCGCACGCCACTGGAAGTCGTAACTGAGACCCGTTGTCGCCAGACGCGCCTTCATCGCATCGAGGCTCTCCCGCGTCGCGAGCTCGCGAGCCTGGGTGCTGTTGAAACGGATGTCATTGGCCAGGGGCTGGCCTGCGGCGGCCATGAGCGTCTTACGCTTTTCGAACTCCTCACGCGTATCCGCGGCATGGCCGTTTGGCAGTGCCGAAGGGGGCGTTAGGTGGACATAGGCCGCGTACAACGCGGCGCACAGCACTATCGCCGGCAAGAGCCAGCGGAGTTGTCGCTTGAGCATGTTTTTCCCCTTGCATGCAGACCGTCCGGTGGTTGCATTACGTCGGCATGCTGCCGGATTTGCGGCGGGATGTCACGAGGAGGGCGGCTGGCCGTCGCCGGGGGCATATGACCAAACTATCGATCATTTCGCCGTCTTGTCCCACGACGGCCATTCGATGGTCACCTGGGAACAAGCCGGTTCAGGCGCAGCCTGTAACAGGCGGAAAGCACCCTGCCGAGCAAGATGTCGAGCGCGATCTGATGTGCCATCGCCGAGCCGAAATCCGTTGCCTTGAGAACAGCCGTGGCCGCAATAGCTACGCCATCGCCTAGTTCCGTGAACCACCGCTCCGATACTTCAAGCGGTGCATCGGTCGACGGTTCATCTGAGTTGATCAAGTCGAGAACCTGCGCCGTGAGGCTGGCCCTCATGTCGGCCGGCGTAGTGTCGAAGGTCCACGAATAGTGGACAAGCCACCGACTCAAATTTCCACCCCAGGGCAGAGTGAACTCTTGCAGATGACTCGCGTCCTGCTCCAGGTCTTCTACAAACCGGAAGAAGTCAGGGAACTCTCTCCTTCGCTTGCCTCCCGACAGAGAGGTGCCCAATTCAAGCGCGGCTTCCAATCTTCGAAGGAAGGCGGCGCGCTCGTCTTCGGTCAATGTTTCGTACTCGTCGCATCCTGTGATCACGGCGGGTAGTTGGGTGGTCACGTCCAGCACTCCTTTAGAGCCGACTTCACCCAGCTTACGTTGCTGTCGGCCTCAACGATGAACACAGCATTCTACTCTCGAGACTAAAGGGTGAGGCACGATGGGGTGAAGGTGTAGTGAGTCGCAAGAACGCAAAACCCATACGGGTCGTGCGTTTCAATCATGGGACAGGGCCTGAAGGTCGATCTCGGGTGAATAGTCCAGATCGGCGTCGACCTCTCCGATCAAGTGGATTAGCTCACTGGGCACGTAGAACCCACGGCGATCATCATCCTCCTTGTAATAAGCCGAGATCTGGATGGATATCTTGCCACCACATGCCCGAGCCGCTTTGAGTTGCGCCTTCAGCGATGTCAGTAGGTTAATGCAAGCAACCTCCGGTGACTCGAGGACCTTGACAGGCTTGGACACCCAGTAACTATCCCCTAAGCCTCCTGGCACCGCACGATGGCCAAGGTACGGCCGAACTTCGCCGGCACCTTCTAGCGCGTGATTTTCTGCAAATGCTTGAGGACTAAAGTTCGAACCGCTTATCTTCAACCGCACATCAAATCGCATGTCGACTCCACTTTGATC
>NZ_JBFUJE010000509.1:0-2787 GCF_056401535.1 Luteibacter sp. P4_E6
CGGAACACATGGCGAATCAGGTTCTCGACGAAATCCTGCACGTCGCGCTCTTCAACGAAAGCGAACTCAAGGTCGAGCTGGGTGAATTCCGGTTGGCGGTCGGCGCGAAGGTCCTCGTCGCGGAAGCAACGGGCGATCTGGTAGTAGCGGTCGAAGCCAGCCATCATCAGGAGCTGCTTGAACAGCTGGGGCGACTGCGGCAGCGCGTAGAACTGACCCGGATGCACGCGGCTCGGCACGAGGTAGTCACGCGCACCTTCGGGCGTGGCCTTGGTCAGGATCGGGGTTTCGATGTCCTGGAAACCCGCGTTGTCCAGATACCGACGCAGCTCGCGAACCAGCCGGGTGCGGGTGCGCATCATCTGCTGCATTTCCGGACGGCGCAGATCGAGGTGGCGGTAGGTCATCCGCATGTCTTCGTTCGGCGTTTCATGCAGCGCGAAGGGAAGATCCCGGGCCGCATTGAGGATCTCGACCTTGTCGGCGATCAACTCGACGGTGCCGGTCTTCAACTTGTCGTTGGCCGCCAGGCGCTTGCGGACCTGCCCGGTCACCCGGATGCAATACTCGTAACCCAGCTCGCCGGCAACGGCGAAAGCATCGGCGTTCTCGCGCTCGATCACTACCTGGGCGACGCCCTCGTGATCACGCAGGTCGACAAAGGCCACATGGCTTTGCAGGCGCAGGGTATTGACCCATCCGCAAAGGGTGACGTTCTGGTCGATCAGCGACTCGTCGATGAGTCCGCAAAAATGGCTGCGCATGCGCTTGAAGCTTCGTGGGAAAAGACCCCGGATCGTACCACGCCCCAGGGTCCCGCCTCCCGTTCCGGGGCTCAGCGACCGCCCACGGAGAAGATGCCGCGACACCCCCGGTCGACCCAGATGCCGTCGCGATCGACGCCCCAGCTGTAGCCTTCCTGGCACCGCGCGTCCGAGTCCTGGCGGATCAGGCGCGGCCGCCCGTAGCGCGTGTCGACATCGCAATGGCCATAGCCGCCGTTATGGCTGCCGCAGTCGATCGTGCGCTGCGGACGGTCGTCGCCCCACCCCGGGCGACCCTCCCCGCCGGGTCGCCCGCCACCCCAGCCACCAGCCTCGGCGAAGATGCCGCGGCAACCCCGGTCAACCCAGATGGCATGGATGTTCTGGTCGAAGCCCCAGGTGCGATCACGAACGCAGGCCGCCTTCGAGTCCTGGCGAACCAGCTGCGCATCACGCCAGCGCACCGGGCATCGCCCCGGCTTGTTATCACTGCTTCCGCAGTCGATCGTACCGCGTTGCGCCTGCGCTACCGGCGACACCAAACCCATCGTCACAGCCATCGCCACCAGGACAAGGCCACCCAGCACACCGCGCATACGCACACTCCGTTGTCATTCCAAGGATGGGCATACGCTATCGCAAGAAATTGCAACGGGCTTTGAATGGTGGGCGACGGCTCCCCCGCCGAATCAGCTGTTACCCGATCCGGACGAGGAGGAACCGCCTTTGGTGGCGGGTGCGGGCGGGGCCGCGGGGGCAGGCGCCGGGGCGGCCGCGGGCGTCGCGGCGGGAGCCGGTGCAGGTGCGCCGGAGGAGCCTTCCGCAAGATTTTTCTTCTTGTCCCCGTCTTTCTTGAAGTCCGTTTCGTACCAGCCGCCACCCGCCAGGCGGAACTGGGGCGCGCTCAGCATGCGGCCCACCTGCGATTCGCCGCAGTTCGGGCAGACGGTGGGATCGGCGTCGGACATCTTCTGCAGCCGCTCGAAGCGGTGCCCGCAGGCTTTGCACTGGAACTCGTAGATGGGCATGTGGCGGTTCTCTGAACGTCAGCCCGCGATTATCTGCCCGTAAGCTTCACGCCGGAATACTTTTGCGTTGCACCAATAGGGAGAAAAAAGCCAGTTTCATGCCAAGCCCTTGAAAATAGGTGTATCGAAGCCTTTGTTTCCCCATGATGGCGCACGCGTGACGAATCTGTTGACGCGCCGCAGCGAGAATGCCTAGCGTCGATCCCAGCGCGGCTTTCCAACCGCGTCCGCGGGGCACTCCCGCCCTGCGTGCGTAGCTCGCCTAGGGGACCCATCGATGACGACAGGCAAGACCTCTCGACGCAAGCCGGCGGCCAGCTTCTGGCTCCCTGCCCTCGGACTCATGATCGTGATGCCCGGTTACGCTCAGGACAGCACGCCACCGCCGGACGCCAAGCAAGCCCGCCAGCTCGACCAGGTCGTGGTGACCGGTACCCGCAGCACCAACCGGACCGAAGCGGAATCATTGTCGCCGATCGACGTGCTTTCGCCCAAGGACCTCACCTCCAGCGGGGCGACGGACCTCGCCACGGCCCTGGGGCGACTCCTGCCTTCGCTGGACTTCCCACGCCCGGCGATCAACGACGGTAACGATGCCGTCCGGCCCGCGAGCCTGCGCGGTCTTTCACCGGACGACACCCTCGTGCTCGTCGACGGCAAGCGCTACCACACGTCCGCGCTGGTCAACTACAACAACTCCGTCGGCCGCGGGGCCGCACCCGCCGACCTCAATTCCATTCCGATCTCCGCGATCGATCACATCGAAGTGTTGCGCGACGGCGCCGCCGCGCAGTACGGCTCCGATGCCATCGCTGGCGTCATCAACATCGTGCTCAAGCACGGCGCCGGCGAAGGCAAGAACAGCATCAATGCCAACGGCGGCATCATGAGCCAACGCGACGGTGCCACCAACGGCATCGACGGCTCCATGGGCGTCGACCTGGGCGGCAAGGGTGCGGATGCGAAGGGCTGGCTGCGCGTCGCCTGGAATTACC
>NZ_JBFUJE010000510.1:0-2778 GCF_056401535.1 Luteibacter sp. P4_E6
CCCGCCATGGCCACCTTCGCACCACCCGCTTTCAAGGCGTTGACGATGTTCGCCTTGTCCTCGGGCGAGGCACCCGCGTGCACTTCGTCGATAGGTAGCGTCGAGGCCACTGCCTTCGCCGTCGCTTCGTTGTCGCCCGTCAGCATGACCAGCCTCACACCCGCCGCGTGCAGGGCATCCAGCGCCGGCTTCGTCGAGGGCTTCACCGCGTCAGCCAAGGCCAGCACCGCAGCGAGACGGCCGTCGATCGCCATGTACATCGCGGTGGCACCCTTCGAGCGAGCCTTGTCAGCGACATCGCGGCCCGCGGCAACATCGACGCGCTCGTCCTCCATGAGATCCGCGTTACCCAGCGCAATATCGTGCCCATCGACACGACCGCTGACGCCGCGACCGACCACCGCCTGGAAACCGGTGATCTTCGGGATGACCAACCGCTCGGCTTCCGCCGCAGACACGATGGCTGAGGCGAGCGGATGCTCGCTCGGCTGCTCGACCGAGGCGGCCAGCGCCAGTACCTCGACGCGCTCCCGACCGAAGACACGAAGCTCCACAAGCGTCGGCTTGCCCTCGGTAAGCGTGCCGGTCTTGTCGAAGACCAGCGTATCGACCTCGCGAAGCGTCTCGATCGCAGAGGCATCGCGGAACAACACGCCCGCCTGCGCACCGCGACCACTGGCAACCATGATCGACATCGGCGTCGCCAGGCCCAGCGCGCAGGGGCAAGCAATAATGAGTACCGAAACGGCGGCGACCAGTGCATGCGCAAACGCAGGCGTCGGCCCCATCGTCCACCACACGGCGAAGGCGAGCAGCGCCACAACGACGACGGCCGGCACGAACCACGCCGCGACACGATCGGCCACGCGCTGCAGTGGCGCGCGGGAACGCTGCGCCTCGGCCACCAGCGCGACGATGCGCGAGAGCACGGTGTCCTGGCCAACGTGATCGACACGCACTACCAGGGCGCCATGCTGGTTCTGCGTACCGCCGGTGACCTTGTCGTGCATCTTCTTCGCCACCGGCACAGGTTCGCCAGTCAGCATCGATTCGTCGATATAACTTTCGCCATCCATCACGGTGCCGTCAGCTGGCACTTTCTCGCCCGGACGTACACGCACGTGATCGCCAACACGAAGCGATTCCAGCGAGGCGTCCTCCTCGGTGCCGTCCTTGCCGATACGCCGTGCCGTCTTCGGCACCAGACCCAGCAGGCCTCTCAAGGCCTCGCCTGTCTGGCGACGTGCGCGCAGTTCGAGGAAATCGCCAAGCGTCACCAGCGTGACGATCACCGCCGCCGATTCGAAATAGACGGCTATCTGACCATGCATGTCACGCATCGCAGGCGGAAACAGCGACGGCAACGCAAAGGCGATGGCGCTGTACAACCACGCCACGCCGGTACCCAACGCAATCAACGTGTACATGTTGGGCGACCACGGCAGTAGCGAGCGCCAGCCGCGCGCAAAGAACGGCGCACCGCCCCACAGCACCACGACCGTCGCCAAAACCGCCTCCACCCACGCAAGACCCGCTGCCCACGGCTCGTGCCACATGCGCCCGGTAACGTGCGGCACCATGGCGATCAGGAACACAGGCATCGTCAACGCAACAAGAGCGCCCAGACGGCGGCCCAGCGAGCGAACCTCGCCATCATCGTCCTCGAGCGAAGGCATGGCAGGCTCGAGGGCCATGCCGCACTTCGGACAGGAACCGGGGCCTTCCTGGCGGACTTCCGGGTGCATCGGGCAGGTGTAGATCGTCCCTGCTGGCATGGGCGCAAGATCGATCACGGTCGCGGCCTCGGCAGCCGCGTCGTGTGAGCAACAGGCGTGAGTCATGCCTTGGGCTCCGCCAGCGCCTTCAGGATCGGGCAGTCTTCCGGCGCGCCGTGACCTGGGCAGGCATCGACCAGGTCCGAGAGGCCGTCGCGGACGCGCTGCAGTTCCGCAATTCGCTCATCGATGGCGAGCAACCTGGCGGCGGCCCGCTCACGCACGCCCTCTACCCCGCCATGCCGGTCTGCAGAGAGGGCCAACAGTTCCCGAATCTCATCGAGCGTGAAACCCAGATCCTTGGCCCGCCGGATGAAGCGCAACCGCGACACCGTGGCCTGGTCGTACTCGCGGTAACCCGAGGGCCGGCGCCGCGGGGCGGGCAACAGCCCTTCCCGCTCGTAGAACCGGATCGTATCGATGGCGACGCCGGCGGACTGCGCGATGCGGCCGATGGTGAGGGAGGCTTGAGTGTTCATGGGGCCAAGTCTAGACCCTTGATCTAAGTCCAGAGTCAAGCCGCCCTCTTAATGCGTGAAGTCACCTTTTTTGGACCAGCAGTGAATGAGCCGAATACGTGTAGGGCCTTTCCGATAATCGTGTAGGGGCACAGCGCTCGGTTGCTATCCCTACGCCTGGCAACGCGCATGCGCGCTAGCGTCAATGCGCCTGATCCGAGGCATTCAAAAAAAGGAAGACAATGAATCGCACCCGCTACATGCTTGTCGCATTGCTCCTGGTCTGCTTCGGCGCCCTGCCCGGGGTCTCGATGGCATTGCCCCAGTTCGCTCGCGCCGTCATTTACTTCGATGCGAACGACAACATCATCGGAAACTCCAATCTCTACTGCAACAACGTCCGCGAGCACGCGGGCACGGTGGATTACGGCAACGCTAACCGCGTCGAATTCGAGTTCGGCTGCGGCGATCCGATCGTCTCCTGTGACTCGCTGGGCGTGTGTTCGACGGTCGGACACAATACCGTGGTCACGCCCGTCTACTTC
>NZ_JBFUJE010000511.1:0-2777 GCF_056401535.1 Luteibacter sp. P4_E6
GGCCAAGGCCCGCCTCGACCAGCTCGGCCCCGCCCCGGCGGCAGGAACCAAGGAAGCGCCGGAGCTGGCTGCCACGCGCAAGGATGCCCAAAAGGCCTTCGACGCCGTCGATGCGCAGATCAAGCAGGCCGACGGCATCACCCTGGAGGCGCAGCAGACCACCAGCCAGCTGGCCGACCTGCGCCGCATCCGTTTCCAGCAATTCCTTTCCCGGCGAACGGCGTCGCCGTTGTCGCGTCCCTTCTGGTCGGAGCCGGCCAAGGCGTTTCCGCGCGACTCGGCCAACCTGAGCGACTTCGCGGGCGGCGTAAAGACCGATCTGGTCAAGAGCTGGACCGACGGCAACCGCGTCGCCCTGATCATCTGCGCCCTGTTCGGCGTGCTGCTCATGACGGGCGTGCGCTTCTATCTCGAGCAACGCGCCCGCCACCTCACGGCGAACCGCATGCCACCGGGGCGGCTGCGCCGCTCGGCGCTCATCCTCGGCATTACGCTCACCTCTGCGCTCACGACCGGCCTCGGTACCCAGCTGCTGTATCTGGGCCTGAACTGGGACGAGACCTTCAGCGACGATACGGATGCGATGGCCAAGGCCCTCGTCCGCATCATCTTCTTCGGCGCCTTTATCGCCGGGCTTGGCCGTGCCCTGATCTCGGCGAAGCGGCCGTCGTGGCGCCTTCCTCCTCTCTCGGACGAGACGGCGCTCAGCCTGCGCCGGTTCCCGATGCTGTTTTCCCTGGCCGTGGTGTTGTTCTACTTCCTCAAGGAACTGAACCGCACGATCGGTACCAGCCTCGCCGCCACGGTGATGACCAGCAGCCTGCAGGCACTTGTGCTCACCACGCTCACGGCGATCGCACTGGTGCGCCTGAGCCGTTCGCATCATGCCGTCAACGAGGACGGCGATGCGCCGGCACCGCGTCCGATCTGGGCGAGCCTGTTCATTGCTGCAGCGTGGATCGCCATCGTCGCATCGTGGATCGGATTGCTCACCGGCTTCGTCGCCTTCGCCTCGTTCATGGCGGGCCAGGTGGTGTGGACGATCATCGTGCTCTCGGCCACCTACCTCGCGATGCGCCTGGTCGACGACCTGTTCGAGACACTGCTCTCGGAGAAGGGCCCGATGAGCGCGCGTGCGCAGGCGATCTTCGGCACGCATCCGCGTTTGCTCGACCAGGCCGGCGTGCTGCTTTCGGGCATCGTGCGCCTGGCGCTCTTCATGTTCGGCCTGGTGGCCRTGATCTCCGGGTTCGGTGCCGGGGCATCGGACATCCTGACGCTGGGCACGAAGCTACAGACGCTGAAGATCTACAACTTCGAGTTCAAGCCGGACCAGATCCTCACGGCGATCGGTCTGTTCTTCCTCGGCCTGCTCGCCGTGCGCGTGATCAAGAACTGGATGTCCGAGCAGTACCTGCCCCGTACGAATCTCGATCCCGGCATGCGCAGCTCGCTGACGACCCTGCTGGGTTATGTCGGCGTCGTGATCGTCGTCGCGATCGCCTTGCTGGCGATGGGTCTGTCGGTACAGAACGTGGCCTGGGTCGCCTCGGCCCTCTCGGTCGGTATCGGCTTCGGTCTGCAGGCGATCGTGTCGAACTTCATCTCCGGCCTGATCCTTTTGGCCGAGCGGCCAGTGAAGGTGGGCGACTGGGTGGTGCTCGACGATGCCGAAGGCGATATCCGCCGCATCAACGTACGTGCCACGGAAATCCAGGTGTCCGATCGCTCGACGATCATCGTGCCGAACTCGTCGTTCATCACCAAGCCGGTGCGCAACATGACGATGGCGAACCCGCAGGGTCGCGTGCTGATCAAGTTGCCGATGCCACTGGATACCGATCCGATGGAAGCACGCGAGCACATGCTTGCAGCGATGCACGCGCACAAACAGGTGCTGGAGACGCCCGCCGCGTCGGTCACGCTGGATAACATCGACCGTGCAGCGATGACGTTTGCGGTGACCTGTTATGTGGGTGGTCCGCGTGATGTCGGTAACGTGAAGAGCGACTTGCTGTTCGACATCATCGCGCGGTTGCGCAAGTCGGATATCCCGCTGCTGCGGCCGCAGGATCTGGTGTTGCGTGGCGGCGGGAGTGTGTCGGAGGGGATGGGGCCGACGGCGGATTCGGCGCCTAAGGCGTCGACGGACGATCCTTCCAGCTGATCGCTAGCACCCTATCGCTGCTGAAGCGGCTCCCACAAAGAGCCGGCACTTCTCCTGGCTTTGTGTGGGAGCCGATTCATCGGCGATGCTTTTACTTCCGCACGGAGATGCTCTTACTTCCGCACGGCGATGCTTTTACTTCGCGACCTCAACCGGCGCCAGGCGCAGATCCTGGAAATCGAAGCTGAAATCCGTCAGCGGTGACACCGGCTCCATGCGCACCTCGCGCACCTTGCCGTCCGGCGTCAGATCGAAGTTCACGAACGCATCGCCGTTGAGCGAGCGGTCGGTCCAGTGGGCAATGAAGGTGTCGTGCTGCCACGGGTCCAGCGTGCCGGTGAGCTGGGCGGTCTTCGCAAAGCTCATGACCAGCTTGCCACCCTGCTTGCTCACCTTGACGTCGCCGTACCAGGGATCGCGATACGTGCCGACGTAGCCATCGAGCGGAAGCGATGGCTTCGACCCCTTCGCACGTGCGGCCTCATGCTTCTTCATGCTGTCGTCGGCATTGCCTTCGGACTTGCGCACACCGGCGGCGTAAGCGGCAATCCAGTCGGTCTTCGGCGCGTCCATGTACGCGTCCAGCGCGCGCATGGTCACTGCCTGGAAG
>NZ_JBFUJE010000512.1:0-2766 GCF_056401535.1 Luteibacter sp. P4_E6
CATTCGTGCCAGCTTGCAGAAGTCCCTGGACCTCAAGCGCAATTCGGATTCCATCATCGAAGCCATTTCCGCTGAGGATGTTGGCAAGTTCCCGGACCGCAACGTGGCCGAATCGCTGTCCCATCTCCCGGGCATCAGCGTCGACCGCAACTTCGGCGAAGGCGACAAGGTCAGCATCCTCGGTACGGATCCGGCGCTGAACCGCCTGCTCCTGAACGGTCAGACCCTTGCGTCGACCAACTGGACCTCGGATCCGAACAACCCGGACAGCCGCTCGTTCGACTACAGCCTGCTCACCTCGGAAATCATCGGTAACGCCCAGGTTTACAAGACCCCGCAGGCGAACCTCGACGAGGGCAGCATCGGCGGTACCGTCATCGTCAATACGCGTAAGCCGCTCGACCTCAAGGCGAACACGCTGACCGGTACCGTCAGCTACGGTTACAACGACCGCGCCGATACCGGCAAGCCGAATGCGTCGGCGCTCTATAGCTGGAAGAACAACGATTCCACCTTCGGCGTGCTCGGCTCGGTCATGCATTCCGATCGCATCATCGATCGCCAGGGCACCGAGGTCTTCGGTTACCAGCGCGCGAACGATCCGACCGATACCGACCCGAATCACCAGTTCAATCCGAACGTCGTCGCGCCGGGCACCAAGGGCGTGTATCCGACTGCAATCAATACGGCGTGGTTCCAGCAGCAGCGCAAGCGCGACGGTGTATCGACCGACCTGCAGTGGAAGCCGAACGACGCGTTCGAGCTGAACTTCACCGGCCTTTACGTCACCGAGAAGTTCGACAACTTCAACCAGAGCCATTACGGCGACTGGTCCGGCAGCGCGCCCGACGCCACCGCCCTCAACTTCCAGAATGGCGTCGGCACGAGCGGCTCGTACGGTCCGGGTGCGTCGACTTACCTCGACGGCTATGAGCGTGAGTCCAAGGTCAATACGGGCACCGCACAGCTGCGCGCCGATTGGTACGGTGACGGCTGGTCGGCGACGAGCCAGGTCGGCTACACCGGTTCCACGGGTGGTTCCGAGGGCATCTGGAATGCGCAGTTCCAGGGCTTCGGTGGCTACAACTGGAACCTCGACGGCCAGCACCCGCAGATCAACTTCAACAGCCCCAACGACGCGACGGCGATGCTCGCCCACGGCGCGGGCTTCAGCTACGCCCCCAGCTACGATCGCGAGCGCTATTTCCAGACCGACTTCCGCCATGACGTGTCGTGGGGTCCGCTGAACCAGATCGAGGTCGGCATCAAGGCGACCAATCACCTGAACGGTCAGGACGCTTATGCGGCTCGCATTCCCTCGCCGGATGGCAGCGGCGTCTCGCTGGCCGATCTCGAAGGCGGCGGTACGCCGAGCGGCTACCTGGGTGGTCTCGACGGCACGGGCAGCATGGCTAACTGGAACACGATCAGCGGCGGTGGCCTGAAGGACTACGTCAACAGCCTGGTCACCAGCACGCCGCTCGATCCGAAGTCGACCTACAGCATCGCCGAGCAGAATCGCGCCTTCTACATCCAGGGCGACTTCTCCGGTGATTCCTACCGCGGCAACCTCGGTGTGCGTTATTACCGCACGCGTGACACGGTCAACGGTTACAACAGCATCGGCCCGGATCAGTACACGCCGGTGAACAAGCGCAGCGCGTATCACAACTGGCTGCCGTCGTTCAACATCGCCTATGACCCGATCGAAGACGTGACGCTGCGTTTCGGCGCGGCCCAGACCATGGCCCGCCCGCGTTATCAGGAGATGACCCCGTATATCGCGCTGGACGACCGCACGCTCACCGGCTCCGGTGGCAACACCGACCTCAAGCCGTACAAGTCGACCAACTACGATGCATCGGCAGAGTGGTACTTCTCCGAGAACAGCGTGCTGTCCGCCGAGGCGTTCTTCCGTCGCATCTCCGGTTACATCCTCAACACCAACGTCAAGCAGACGCATTACAACCTGACCAACCTGCGCGACGATGTGTATGACATGGAGATTCCGGTGAATGCCGGCGTGGCCAAGGTCAAGGGTCTGTCGCTGACCTATCAGCAGGCCTTCAAGTACGGCTTCGGCATGCTGGCCAACTACACGTATTCCGATGCGAGCACGAGCAACGATTTCCCGCTGCCGTACAACTCGAAGAACGCGTTCAACCTCAGCCCGTACTACGAGAAGGGCCCGTGGGATGCGCGCATTACGTATAGCTGGCGCTCGGCGTACTTCACCCAGATCGCACAGCTGGAGTCGGCGCAGATCACTGGTATCTTCCGTGAACTCGACGCTTCCATCGGCTACCAGGTGAATGACCACATGCGTATTTCGCTCGATGGCACCAACCTGCTCGACGAAACGTACTACGTGTACAACAACACGCCGGCCGAGCCGCTCAATGCCTACAAGAACGGCCGGACGTACACGCTGACGATGGGCTTCAAGCTGTGATGCGCCGCGCGTCGCTGGCGGTGGTGGCCTGGCTTGTCGCCAGTGCCGCCACGGCGGCCACGCCGGTGGAGAGAGACCTCTCCGCCGGTTGGCGGTTCCACCTCGCTCCCGGGGCGGTGCCAGCGATCGCGCAAAAGGCCCCGACGGACTGGCAACCGGCCATCGTGCCGGGTGCCGTCCAGACGGACCTGCTGGCGCTGGGACGGATCGGCGATCCGTTCTGGCGCGACAACGAAGCCGGTCTGCAGTGGATCGGCCTCGCCGACTGGGACTACCAGCTTTCCTTCGACGTCGACGTGGCCGCGCTCAAGCGC
>NZ_JBFUJE010000513.1:0-2761 GCF_056401535.1 Luteibacter sp. P4_E6
GGGCGATAGCGTGCAGTTCAGTCCCAGGGCTTTCAGCGTCATGGGGGCCTCTCCGTTGGAAAGGTCTAAACGTGACGCCGCGTCCGTGCAATGCGCGTCGTCTTCAGGTGCATACGTCACTGCGGTTCTTCGTTAGCATGACGCCCATGTTTTCCTTACCCAAGACGGCCACCGCGCCGTTCTRCCCGTCCGAAGTTGCTGGCTCGATCGTGGTGCCGGCCGGACTTCCGTGGTGGAAGAAGGCCGCGCGCTTCGCCGGGCCCGGGCTTCTCGTATCCGTCGGCTATATGGACCCCGGCAACTGGGCGACGGACATCGAGGCCGGGTCTCGCTTTGGCTATCGGCTGCTCTTCGTCGTCCTGCTTTCCAGTCTTGCCGCGATTCTCTTGCAATGCCTGGCCGCAAGGTTGGGTATCGCCACGCGCAAGGATCTCGCCCGGCTGTCCAGTGAGCGTTATCCGAAGGCCGTGGGGCGGGTGCAGTGGGTACTTGCGGAGATATCGATCATTTCCTGCGACCTGGCCGAGGTCCTCGGTAGCGCGCTGGCCTTCAAGCTTCTTTTCAACGTGTCGCTGCCTGTCGGCGTGGCCCTGACCGCACTGGACACCTTCATCGTGCTGGGCCTGCAGGGGCAGGGCTTTCGTCGCGTGGAGGCGATCATCCTCGGCCTCGTCGGCACCATCGGCATCTGCTTCGTCGTGCAACTGTTCCTTATCGGGCCAGACTGGGCAGCGGTGGCGGCCGGCTTCGTGCCTTCCATGCACGCCCTGTCGTCACGCGAACCCCTGTACCTGGCGATCGGCATCCTCGGCGCGACGATCATGCCGCACAACCTCTACCTGCATTCGTCCATCGTGCAGACGCGCGCCGTGTCCGGTGAAGAGGGCAAACGAGCTGCCATCCGGCTCACCCGTGTCGACACCATCGCCTCGCTGTGTCTCGCGCTGCTCATCAATGCGGCCATCCTCATCGTGGCCGCCTCCGCCTTCCATCGTACGGGGCGGACGGACGTGGCCGATATCTCCGATGCTTACCAATTGCTGGCGCCGATCGCCGGCACCACCGTCGCCGCCATGGCTTTTGCCATCGGCCTGTTCGCTTCGGGGCAGAGCTCGACCTTTACCGGCACGATAGCCGGGCAGGTGATCATGGATGGCTTCCTCCAGATGAAGCTTCCCTGCTGGCAGCGGCGCCTGATTACCCGCGGGCTGGCCATCATTCCGGCTTTCATCGGCGTGGTGACGATGGGCGACCGGGCGATCGGTGCCTTGCTGGTGGCCAGCCAGGTGGTCCTGAGCCTGCAGTTGCCCTTCGCCATGTATCCGTTAATCCGCTTCACCGACGATCCCGGCTTGATGGGTGTGTTCGCCAACAGCCGACTCGTCTCGTACTCGGCGTGGTTCCTGTTCGTGGTGATCTCTGCGGCCAACCTATGGCTGGTTGCTCAGGTGTTCGACATGGCGTGACGCGAGGCCGACATGCGCGTCACATATCGCCGTGCAGTCTCGTCCACCGACGACATAACCGGCGCCCGACGCGATGCAGAGTCCCTACGTTCCGGAAACACCTGGCAGCTCACCGGTCATCCCGGAAGAGAAGCCGAACGCGCCAAAGCCGGAAATACCCGGCAACCGCCCGGCGGGGGATCGGCCCCAGGAGCCTCCTCCGCATCCGGACGACCCCGAAGATGATGGCGTTCCCAGGCCACCGGCGCCCGAGGCGCTGGATGTTCGCATTCCATGACAGCACGCATTCCCAGAAGCCAGAGGAATTCCGCTCATGCCAGAGAAAAAAACCACTGCCAGGGCACGGAAGGACAAACGCGAAGGTAAATCGGCTTCGACCCAGGCCGGCGAGTATGTGCGGGAAGAGATCGACCATGTGCGTGAAGGCAAGCATGGCGCGCGGTCGGCCAAACAGGCCATAGCGATCGGTCTTTCCAAGGCGCGCCGGGCCGGGGTGAAGGCCAAGCCGTCGAAGACCGCGAGCGCCGCCACGAAGAAGAAGGCGGCGCAGGAAACCAAAGCGGCTACACGCAAGCGGTCGTCTGGGACCGCGGTGAAGAAATCCACTGCCCGCAAGCGCGCCTCGACCAAAGCACTCAAACGCGAAGGGACCGCCGCCGTGTCAAAGCGGGCGCTCTCCACGCAAGCAAGGAAGAGCGCATCCAAGCGCACGGCGAGCAGCCGCTCGGCCGCCGCAAAGAAGGCGGCGCACACCAAGGGTGCTGYGGGAAGGAAGACCGCCGCGAAGAAGGCGGCGCGGACCAGGGCGAAAAGAGCCTCCTGATCGTCATCGGGCCCGCGTTATGCGGGCCCGATGCTTTCGCTCATCTCGGATGAGAGAGCGGGGAATGGGAGCAGCGTCTTAGACCGAATCGCCACTCAGGCGGCTGGCGACTTCGCCCAGCCAGTCATAACCGTCCATTTCGCCACCGAACAGGTCCATGCCGGCCATGTCGGCGGCGCGGTAACCATTCGAGAACTCGAACGTCGAGATGCCGTAATCGTTGCGAAGCTCATTCATATCGTTTCTCCCAGCCTTTATCGGGACCGGTTATCAATCGTCTGACGCCACACCGCCGGTCTCTGGCGTGACGGGGACCTTACGCTGCTGCAGGCCGGTGTCGAGAGGCGCTGAGCGACTGGTCCGTTTCGTTTGGTGAACAATAGGTTCGTTAGTCTTTCGTCATGCCACGTTCGGGCTTAATTTCTGTACTAACCAGTTTCCTATGCACCCCTGTGTATGGGCGCCCTCAGCC
>NZ_JBFUJE010000514.1:0-2757 GCF_056401535.1 Luteibacter sp. P4_E6
GTCAGGAACATCCAGAGATAGAAGTCGACGAAGGTCCAGACCAGCGGCCTTGTCCAGCCCGCCGGATGGCCTTCGGCACGCGCGGAGATCACGGCACTTGCGGCGTAGGAGACGGCCAGCACCGTCCACAGGGCCAGTACCAGTGCCCGCTTCTTCCACACGGGCCATGTCATCGGATCGGTCACGGCGTTTTCCCCGGCGGAACGGGCCAAGTATGCGAGACGCTCCACGTCGAGAACAGTGCCGTCAGTCGGGTCCATCGTGCAACGATAGAACGTACACGCACGCGTGTCGTGCGCGACAGGATGGACGGCGCGGCGCCCGTGACGAACGGTCCGGAATGCATGTCGAGCGGTCGTGCTGCGCGGTGGTTGGCGGACGCGGCTACACCGAGCGAATGAACGCGACCAGCGCACGAGCGGCTGGGGTAAACGCGATCGGCCCCGTGATCATCATGCTGACCAGGATGGTCGAAACGCCCCATAGGTAGGCCGGGTGCACACGACGCCGGATGATCGCATCGTAGATCGGCCCCGCCAGTCCGAAGGCCAAAATGGCGGCGAACATCACCAGGGGCGCGGCGCGACCGAACGATTCCATCGGCAACAGCYGCCCGATGCCCGGCCCAAGGATGGAAATCGTCGCGCAGAGCATCAGGCGCTTGTGCCACTCGGCCTTCTTGCGGTGCATCACGCCTGCGGTGACCAGGCCACCGAAGACCAGGATGCCAATCGTATTCATCACCAGGAACAGGGGCGGTGGGAAAAACGAGGGGACCGAACTGGAGTGGATCGCATACAGGGTCGCTGCCAGACCCATCGCGACCATCGCTGCCGCCAGGCCCGCGCCAACCCATCCGACACGGCGATGAAGCTTGAGCGAGCCGCGTGCGACGATCGCCGGCTGGGCAACGAAGAGAACGATCCAGAGGGTGAAGACCATCCCGTGGATGGCCAGAAGCAGCGGAAACGCCGGCCCCGCGGTGAAATCGTCCGGCACCGTTCGCGAAAAGCCGGCGATGATGACCGCCGCCATCGCCAACGACATGACGAGATAGAACGGTGGCCGCACGCCCTTCGACGAGGTCCGGCCGATCTCCACGCTGCTCATGCTTATCCCCAGCAAAGGTGCCACGAACGAGCGTAGCGACGATGCAAGCGGTCCGATAGCACCCAAAAGTCCGGGTCGGAGAGGTATGTCGCAAGGATTACTGCGACGATGCCTGCCGGTGCAGCGCCGTGATGATCTTCGCGACGACCTCGCCGATGCCCGTACCGCCGCGGATACTGATGCCCAGGCGCGCAACAACCAGCCGTTCCGACGGCACGATGACGATGTACTGACCGAACGCGCCACGCGCGAAGTACATATCCTTAGGCAGCTCGGGCAGCCCCCACGGGGCGTCCCAGACCGGCACGCTGCCCTTATTGACCAGGTTGGTCCAGAAGCCTGCGCCGTAGCCGGTATCGAGCGTTTGCGAGTGGCTGTAAGCGACCCAGCCCTCGGGCAGGATTCGCTGGCCGTCGATCACCCCATCGTCGAGGTAAAGCTGGCCGAAGCGCGCAAAGTCGCGGGTGGATGCGTAAACATGGCTCGACCCCACGGGCGTGCCGGCGCCATCGGTCTCGATCACGGCATGACGCATGCCCAGCGGTGCGAACAACGCCTTGCGCACGAAGCCTTCGGCCGCGACGGCGTCGCGTGCGCCCGCGGCATCCATCGCCACGCGAGAGAGCCATACGTAGCCGAGGTTGCTATAGGCCCAGGCCGTGCCGGGTGCATGGACGAGTGGCACCGTCGCCGCATAGCGGGCCATGTCGCTTTCGAGGAAGAACATGCGCGACATCGGATTGAGCGGCCCGTCCGTCTCGTCGAAAGGCAGCCCGCTATCCATGCGCAACAACTGGTCGATAGTGATCCTCGGATCCGCCGGCATACCCGCTCGCTGATCCAGCCGGAGTTTGCCCTCGCGCACGAGGACGCCCACTACGGCGTTGGTGACCGATTTCGACAGGGAGTGACCCCAGATCGGCGTTTCCGGCCCATAGCCGGGTGCATACCGCTCAGCGATGAGCTTGCCGTCGTGGAGTACGACGAGGCCCTTGGTCAGCCGTGGGCTCGCCTGGTTGGGTTCGGAGAAGGCCAGGTCGAGGGCCTGGCGAAGGCCAGCGTCGGTCGGCTCAACCACGTCCGGCCCCATCGGGTCTGGCGTATCGCTAGCCGCTACGCCAACGACGCCGGCCACATCGGGCACCTCTTCGCCGCCATGCACGAGCAGGCATCCCAATCCTTCCCGAAAGACCGCCCGCGCGCCGAACGCGCCGAGGACCGTCGTGCGGACCTCGCGGTGCTCGGCGTCCACGCGGTAACGTAGCGCCCAGCCGATGCTGCGCATGTTCGGCAACTGTTCTTCGCGGAAGAGACGGTCGGGATCCACGTGCGAAATGAAAACCGCCCCGCAAAGTGACCGACTGACCGAGTTGGTCGCCGTGCGGAAAAGATCCCCGACGGAAAGCGTATAAAAGGCGGCAGTGGCCACGGCGAGAAGCACCACCATGCCGCCGACCGTCTTGATGCTGCGAGAAGCCATGCGCGCCCGTCCCTTAACCCTGACCCGATTCGCACTTTCTTACCTTGCTAGGCCGCGTGCCAGTGCCTGGGGACGAAACGCCTGATTCCGGGGACGAAAGCGATCGCATGAACAAAGCGACGACCGCCACGGCGAGACTTCGTGTGGACTTTAAGACGTCCATACTG
>NZ_JBFUJE010000515.1:0-2757 GCF_056401535.1 Luteibacter sp. P4_E6
GATAGGTGGCAAGAAGCTCCACAGAGCTATCGGTCGAAGCGTCATCGTGAACAATGATCTCGACCGAGCTATCAACTACCTGGTCAAGCACGGAGCGCAGGCAGTCATCGAGGACAACGACACCGTTGTAGTTCGCGATGCATACCGAGATGATCGGAGCGCTGGGCTGCTTGCTCATCGGGCGGCGTGCCAAGTACGTTCGAGACCGTCACGCAAATTTATATGGGGTGCCCAATCGAAGGTCTCTCTAGCCAGCGCGTTGTCCAGCACGATGCGTTGAACGTCGAAAGCGCGAGCCTCGTGGTACTCGCGAGGAACGGCCTCCCCAAGGGTTTCGCCTATGAGATCGAGGAGCGTATTCAACGAGACGGGTACATGGCTGGATGCATTGATTGAACGAAAGCCCGCTGACGCGGGTGCTAACAGGGCCTTGATAATGAGACGGACCAGGTCGTCAACGAAAAGATAGTCGCGTACGGCTGTTCCGTCTCCGCGAACGAAAATGGGTGCGCCCGTCCGCACAGCGTGGAAAGCCGTCGGGATAATGCCGAACCCGTTTCGATAAGGTTGGCCAGGGCCGTAGACATTGGATGGACGAAGAACGATTACATCGTGCTCTGCCTCATGCGACCACGCACTGAGAAAGGCTTCCGCAGCGAGTTTGCCTGCGCTGTAGTAGCTCTTCGGCTCAAGTCGCGCCTGCTCGGTCGCGTCGCGAACTTCGACGTCGCCGTAAATGGCGCCGCCCGTTGACAGGTAGACGACTCGACGGCGGCCCACACCAATGCTGGCCTGAATGAGATTCAGCAGTGGGCGAAGGTTGTTGTCGAGTTCAGCAAGCGGGCGACCCGCACTCGAACTCGGCGTGCTTGAGCCAGCAAGCCAGACGACGCCGTCGGCGGATTCGAAAAGTTTCGCAAGGACGTCACTAGTCGCCGTGGACGCGTCGATCCACGTGACGCCATCGTCGGGCGCCACTTGCCTTGGCGACAATGCGATCACCTGCTCGCCAGAGGTCACCAGTGCCCTGACCAGGTGGCTCCCGATAAAGCCGCCCGCGCCCACGACCAGCCATGTCCGAGTTATCAACTTACCGACTCCTTGGGAGGACGAGTTGCAGGAATCCATCAATGGCGGGATGGCCAAGGGCCCAGCCGATGGCCAGATGCGTAGCACCCGCGAGCGCCGCTCCGGCGCATAAAGTCCATAACGATGACGGAAGCCAGACTACGCAACCCCACGCGATGACCGAGGCTCCCAGCGTCGCCAGCGCCGTCGGAAGCAGGTCATGTAGTTGGGTAAGCGCATCGTAGCCGATGCGTCTACCCACGACGTAGGCGTTGAGGACATATGAGACGAGGCTGGTAATGACTGTCGACCATGCCATCGCAGGCAGCCCCCATGGCGCGCTCGTGATTAGAAGGGTCACCGCGATGGCCTTCTTCACTACCTCCACGCGCAGCACGAGGCGGGGGTGTCCGAGCGCGTTGAGCACCACCAGGCTGAGGACATGCGCAGGCCACGGAATCGCCCCAAGGGTCAGGATCGCAAGAAGGGGGCCGGCGGGGAGCCATCGCTCACCATAGACGAGGCGAACAACGGGGCTGGCATATATGGCGAGGATCACCATCATCGGAGCAAAGGCGAAAAGGCTCATTCGCAACGCGGTCCGGAGAAGCTTGCGCACTTCTGCGATGTCGCCGTTGACCGAAGACAGTAATGGCAGGCCCAGTCGATTCAGAAGCGCAGCGGCGAACGACGTGGGGGCCTGCTGGGTATTCTGAGCCAGCGAATAGAAGCCAAGGTCCCGTGCGCTGAAAAGTCGCCCAATAAGAACGGCTTGCAAGCGGTTGTACGCAGTGTCGATCAGTCCGGCGACGAGCATATAGCCGCCGAAGCCGGCGATGGATCGAGCGGCTTCGTTGCGGTAACGGCCTTTCGGATACCAGCCCGAAATGAGGTAGAGCATCGCCGCCCGCGAGCCGATTGAAGCGATTGCCTGAAAGACCAATGCCCAGGGGCCGAAGCCCATGGTCGCGAGGCTGATGGCTATAGCGCCCGAAATCAGCGAACTCCCCAACTCAACTCGGGCTCGTGCGTGGAAGCGGAGCTGCTGGGTGAGCAGCGCGTCGGGAACGACGGCCAGTGCATTGAGCGGAAAGACCACGGCCAGCACGACGCAAAGCCGCGCTACCTCCGGTCTCCCATAGAACTCAGCGATGGATGGCGCCCCTGCCACCAGTGCCGTGCATGCTAATAGCGAGATGGCCAGGTTAATAACGAAGGCGGACGTCTCTTCATCGTCGTTGGTGCACTGCCGCTGTATCAACGCAAGACCTGTCCCGGAATCAACGAACACGTTTCCCAGCGCCGTGAACACGAGGACCATAGCGACAATGCCGTAGGCCCCCGGGTCGATGAGATGCGCGAGCACGACGGTGACGCCGAACTGCAGCACATAACGAATTCCTATCTCGAAGGCGCTCCATCGCGTGGCATGTTTGACGGCGCCAGGTTCGCTCACGTCGTCACCTCAACGTGCCTTTGCGGGCACGCCCATGACGCGCAGCCCCTTTGCAACCGGCCCCACGACGCAGGCGCCCGCAGCGATAACGGCGTCGTCACCGATGACGAGCCGTGCGCCCGGCGTTCCGTTGACAATCGTGGCTCCGATCCCCATAAACACCCGGCGGCCCAGCGCGACGTGCCCCGCAATCCGCACCCCTGGCGACACGGTGGAAAACTCACCCACGACTG
>NZ_JBFUJE010000516.1:0-2746 GCF_056401535.1 Luteibacter sp. P4_E6
GCCCTGTTCGAAGCCTTCGGTCTGGGCAAGAGTGTGCAGCAGTTGGAGGTCGTTCGGCTGGCCATGGCGTACGCCAGCGGCGCCGGTCTGATCGTCGTTCCTCTCGGCGTCCGTCAAGAATTCCGCCGCGACGCCGCCATGCTCGGCATCGAAACCCGCTTCATCCGCACCACGGCCGAGGTCGATCCTGCCTTCGTCGGCGTCTACCTGACGAACTACGAGAGCGTGCGCGAYGGCAAGCTGGACCCGAATGTCTTCGTGGTCGTCAGCCTGGACGAAGCGTCGGTGCTGCGCAGCTTCGGGTCGAAGACCTACCAGACGTTTCTGACGCTGTTCGATGCGGTGCGATTCCGTTTCGTCGCCACCGCTACGCCGTCGCCGAACCGCTACAAGGAGCTGATCCACTATGCCGGCTTCCTCGGGGTGATGGACACGGGCCAGGCGCTTACCCGGTGGTTCAAGCGGGACAGCACGAAGGCGAATAACCTGACCCTATACCCGCACAAGGAGCGCGAGTTCTGGCTCTGGGTGGCGTCCTGGGCGCTGTTCCTGCAACGGCCGTCTGACCTTGGCTTCAGCGACGAGGGATACGACCTCCCGCCCCTGACGATTCACTACGTCGAGGTTCCGGTCGACCACGGCAGTGCGGAAGCGGATCGGGATGGCCAGGGGAACCTTTTCAGGGATGCGGCAATGGGCCTCCGCGATGCTGCGCGCGAGAAGCGCGACACCTTGCCCACACGCATTGCCGCGGTCAGCAGGATCCTCGAGGAGAACGCCGCGGATCACTTCCTGATCTGGCATGACCTCGAAGCCGAGCGTCACGCCATCGCGGCGGCGGTCCCTGGCGTCGTGAGCGTCTACGGTGAGCAGGAACTGGACGATCGCGAAAAGGCTGTCATCGACTTCAGCGAGGGCCGAATTCAGCGCCTCTCGGGCAAGCCCGTCCTCATGGGCAGCGGATGCAACTTCCAGCGCCACTGCCACAAAGCGGTTTATGCCGGCATCGGCTTCAAGTTCAACGACTTCATTCAGTCCCTTCACCGCCTCCAGCGGTTCCAACAGGGCTTTCCGGTTGAGATCTGGATCGTCTACGCGGAGAGCGAGCGGGAGGTGCTTGCCACGCTCCAGGCGAAGTGGACCCGACACAACATCATGGTGGGAAAGATGAGCGAGATTATTCGGGAATACGGCCTGAGCCACGGGGCGATGGCCGACGTGCTGTCGCGCTCCATCGGTGTCGAGCGCATCGAGGTGAGCGGCCATGATTGGCTGGTGGCGAACAACGATTGTGTTGCCGAAGCACGCACCATGGCCGATAACTCGGTTGACCTGGTGGTGACCTCGATCCCCTTTGCGAACCACTACGAGTACAGCCCGAGCTACAACGATTTCGGGCACACGGACGACAACGCCCACTTCTGGGCGCAGATGGGCTTCCTGTCCGCCGAGCTGCTGCGGATCCTCAAGCCCGGGCGCGTTGCCGCGATCCACGTGAAGGATCGCATCGATTTCGGCGCCGTAACCGGTGCCGGCGTCCCGACCGTAAGCCCCTTTCACGCTGAGGCGATCTTCCACTACCGGTCGCACGGCTTCGACTACATGGGCCTGATCACGGTCGTGACTGACGTGGTCCGCGAGAACAACCAGACCTATCGTCTCGGCTGGTCGGAGCAGTGCAAGGACGGCACGAAAATGGGCGTGGGAAGCCCGGAATACATCGTGCTCCTGCACAAGCCCCAGACCGACCGGACGAAGGGCTACGCCGATCATCCGGTGCGCAAGGACAAGGAGTCGTATACCCGTGCCCATTGGCAGGTCGACGCGCATGCCTTCTGGCGGTCATCTGGCCAGCGCATGCCCACGGTCGACGAGCTGGCTGCGCTGGGCCCGGACAAGCTGGCGAAGCTGTTCACCCAGTACAGCCTGGCCAACCTCTACGACTACGAGTCTCACGTCCGCATCGGTGAGGCTTTGGAGGCGCGCGGCGCCCTTCCATCGACATTCATGTCACTCGCCCCTGGCAGCCATCACCCGGACGTGTGGCACGACGTGAACCGGATGCTGACGCTCAACGGCGAGCAAACGCGGCGCGGCCTCGAAAACCACATCTGCCCGCTGCAGTTCGACATCGTTGATCGCCTCATCGAGCGTTTCAGCAACCGCGGCGAGCTGGTCTTCGACCCTTTCGGCGGCCTGTTTACCGTCCCGCTCCGCGCCATCAAGGCCAGGCGTCAGGGCCGTGCGGTCGAGCTGAGCACACCCTACTTCTTCGACGGCGTGAAGCACCTGCAAGCTGCCGAGGCAGAGATCTCGATGCCCTCGCTGTTCGACACCCTTCCGCCGGCACAGGAGGCCGCATGACCACCATCAAGTATTACCGGATCGACACGCCGGAGGTTCGCGCCGCCTGGGCCACCTATGTCGCCGAGAATGTCGAGCTGGACAAAGAGGCAGCGGCCTTCTCCGCGCTGTTCGAAGGCGCCAAGCCCGTCTATATCCGGAATCTCCACGGCCGCGCGCTGCATGGCCTCCGCTTCGAGCCGACGAGGCCGAAGGATCTCTGGACTGTCGCGCAGGCCAGCGAAGGGTACGTGCAGCGACCACGGACGCGGCTCGGCGCCACTGCGCCAGGCGCCGACCGCAAGGCCCTGATGGGCGAACTCGCGCGCCTGGACGACCTCTACTCAAACAACCGGCCGAAGACACAGCCGTCCCTCGACCCGGTTTGGGCGGCGATCGGCAC
>NZ_JBFUJE010000517.1:0-2743 GCF_056401535.1 Luteibacter sp. P4_E6
CCGCATGGCCGTGGACTCGGTGATCTCCAGCACGAGACTTGCCGGGTCGAGCGCATGGCGCTCGAGCGACGACCTGAGCACGTCGACCAGACCGGTGTGGGTAAGCTGCACGGTCGACAGGTTCACTGCGACCGTCCATGCTGCGTGGCCTTCGTCCTGCCACACGCGCATCTGCCGGCAGGCTTCGTCGATCACCCAGTTGCCAATGGGAATGATCAGGCCCGTACGCTCGGCCACACCGAGGAATTCGTCGGGCGGAACCAGCCCCACGCCCGGCTTCTGCCAGCGCAGCAACGCTTCGACGCCGGTGACCGGGCCATCGGGTGAAACCAGCTTCGGCTGGTAATAAAGCAGGAACTCGCGCTGGTCGAGCGCGCGGCGTAAGTCGTGCTGCAACTGCAGCTGCTGGTGCACGTTCGCGTTCATCGCATGCTCGAAGAAACAGTAGCCGTTACGGCCCTGCTCCTTCGCGTGGTACATCGCCGCGTCGGCGTTGATCATCAGGTCGTGGGTGGTCCGGCCATCCTCCGGAAACACCGCGATGCCGACACTCACCGAGACATGCACGCTGTGATCGTCGATCAGGTAGGCCGCGCCCAGCGCCTCGACCAGCCGTTGCGCCTGCACGGCAGCATCTTCTGGCCGGGAAACGTCCAGCGACATGACGAATTCATCGCCACCCAGGCGCGCGACCGTGTCTTCGTCACGCTTGATGGCCAGGATGCGCCGGGATACCTCCCTGAGGAGAAGATCACCGACGTGATGGCCATAGACATCGTTCACCGCCTTGAAGCCGTCAAGGTCCATGAAGAGCACGGCAAACTGGCGCCCTTCCCTCGTCGCCATGTGGATCGACTGGTCCAGACGGTCACCAAGCAGGACACGGTTAGGCAACCGCGTGAGATTGTCATGCAGGGCGAGCTGAACGAGCTCGCTGTTGGCGCGGTCCAGAGACGTGGTCAGCACATTGGCGCGGACGTCGAGCATCGACACGATCAGGGCAATCGCGAATACCGCAAGGCTGACGACGATCACGACAAGGGCCAGCCACTTCGCATCGATGCCGGTGTTCGCGGCCCCGCAATAGCTACCAGCAGGAAACGCCGAGGCAGCCATGCCGGTGTAGTGCATACCGACGATCGCGCAGCCCATCACCAGCGACGCGCCCAGGCGGGCAAACACAACACGCTCGGCATCCTTGCGCAGTCGGAAGGCGATCCACAGCGCCGCACCCGAGGCCAGTACCGCGATAACGACCGAAAGCGCGAAGAGCAGCGGGTCATAGACCACGCCGGGCATCATCCGCATCGCGGCCATGCCTGTGTAATGCATAGCCGCAATGCCAGCGCCCATGACCAGGGCGCCCCCCACCAGATGTCGCGTCGGCAGCTGTTCGTGGCACACCAGCCACAAGGCGAATGCCGAGGAACCGATCGCAAAAACCAACGAAAGCAGGGTCAGGTCGAGGTCATAGCCAATCGCAATGGGCAGACTGAAGGCCAGCATCCCGATGAAATGCATCGACCAGACGCCGATACCCATGGCGAAGGACCCACCCACCAGCCACAGCGCCGAGGCCGTGCCGCGCGTGCTCGACACCCGTCCGGCCATGTTCAGCGCCGTATAGGAAGCGAGGATGGCGACCACAAGGGAGAAAACGACGAGGATGCCGCTGTAACTACTGACGAGCATGGGGTTACCTGAGGGGCCTGCGGTGCTGCCACGCATCGGGGCGATGGATGGCCTCGTACAGGATATCGGCAAATCGGCCGGTATCTTGAGGGAAAACGATCATTTTCATCATATTGAGCAGGTCTTGCGAAGCGGAAGTCACGCCTCTAACCTTCGCGCACGCGATGACCCCAAGGATTCCAGTGTCGATGGAAAAGGACCTCGATAGGCCGATCGCCTACCTGATCTGTGGCAAGGTGGGTTCGGGAAAGACGACCTACGCGACCCGGCTCGCCACGGAAAGGCAGGCGCCCATTTTCTCGATCGATGCCTGGATGGTGACGCTCTTCGGCGCCGATACGCCTTCATCCGGCGCGGGCGGCCCCATCGACTTCGCCTGGTACGCCGAGCGTGTCGATCGTTGTGAAGCCATGATCTGGGAACTATGCAAGCAGCAGATCGCACAGCACCGAAATGTGGTGCTGGATCTCGGCTTCTCCGTGTGGCTCGACGGCAGAGGTTCGTCGAGTGGGCAGCCGCGGCAGGTGCCGAGGTGCAGCTTCATCTCCTGGAGGTCGATATCACCACCCGTCGCGAACGCGTGGCCGCAAGAAATCGGCTTCGCGCGGGAACGTTCTCGTTTGCTGTAACCGATGAAATGTTCGATTTCGCCGAAACGTTATTCGAACCGCTCGCTGCCACGGAGATACATCGGGTCGTGCTCGATCACGACGTTTCGCCTGCATAGCAGGGGCACGCAGTGATGTCAGAAGCGCTTGCTCAAGAAGTAGCGAGCGCTTCCCCTTGGGTGATCCGTGAGCTCGCCAAACACGGCGTAGCCGAGCTTTTCGTAGAACCCGCGCGACTGGAAGGCAAAGGTATCCAACCAGGCGCCCATACAGCCTCGCTGGATCGCAATGCCTTCCGCCTTTCCGATGAGAGCGGCCCCTGCTCCCTTGCCCCGTAAGGATTCGGGTACGACGAGCAGCTCCACGTACAACCAGTCGTAGACAGTCTTCCCCCAAAGGCCGCCGATCGTTTGACCGTCTTCGTGCTTCAAGAGCAACACGAC
>NZ_JBFUJE010000518.1:0-2725 GCF_056401535.1 Luteibacter sp. P4_E6
ATCAGATCCAAGCCACGCGTCCCATCCGCTATCGGAGCTTGTCTTACACAGGTTGGCGCCCGCGGTGGGAATCCGGGAATCGATGGCACGAGTAAAGGGAACGAATACCTGAGCCGACTCACCAAACGCACCGAGCATTTTTACATCGTAGAAGAGCGGCTGTGGATTCCAGTTATCCCTCACCCCGACGATTCGATAGCTTTGGTGATTCAGCACGATGTCTTGCCCCACACTATTCACGCCATCGAATAATTTGTCATTGAGAGACCGGCTTATTACCGCTACGGCAGCGTGTGCCTGGTCGTCTGCTGAAGACCAACCGCTCCCGAAAAGGAAAGATATCTGGAACATGGGAAACGTATCGGCATATGTTGCGTAGGTACTCACCTGAAGAGGCAACCGCGACTTATGGGTCGGCATGATCGAAACGTCGATGGGATAAAGCGCGGTCTGGAATCTGGCTCGATGATCCCGAATCAATGCCATGGCATCGGTGTAAGTCATCATGTCCGGTGGTTCGCCATCGTCTTCCGCGCTCGCGGATTCTCCCCAGCTATCAATCTGCGGGATAAACAACTGCGATGACTTGTCCGGATCCTTCGAGGTGGCAAGAAATACCGCATAGGTCGTCATGGACGACGCGACGCCAATTCCGATCGTTATCACCATCAGCACGGTAAGCAATGGGTTTCGGCGAAGGCTCCGAATTCCTAGTTTGAAATGGTAGACAAGCATGAAAGCCCCGTGGTGACGATCGGAGGCAACAAGCAAGAACCACACCAACTCCCGCTCGCGCCGATCTACACGGCCCATCATGTGTCCGCGGACATGGCACGGCGGACACTCGGACATATAACTGCCAGGGTCGACCGTCTAGTGATGTGGCAGAAGACCAGCCAGCCGGGCAACAAAGTTCTCCTTGATATCCGTCTGCGCGCGAATCACCCCCATCAGCAAGCGGATCTCGTGGGGATGAGCCAGCACGGCATGGATCTCCTTCGTCATCTTCGGCAGCGATTCGGGCGAGGCACTGCTCAGGGCCAGCGCCGCCTTACCGAAGGCAGTCGCGGTCAACTCGAGCTTCGCTAGCCCGTTGGCGACCTGGAACTGAAAGGCGCTCTGCACACCGGGATTGAAGATCAGTGTTTCGTAGACGGGGAAGTGCCCGTTCTCCACGGCTTCGGATAACGAATAATTGCCCGTGCTCAAGGTGAATGGCATGGCGCGCTTCTGCAGCGCAGCCATCACGGGCGCGGGGACGCCATCGGCGATCACCGCGATGCATTTGGCCCCAGGGCCTCGCACCATCTCGGCGTTCTGTTTAAGGCCGGCGGAGTCGCCCTTGCTGCGCACGTAGAGCGTATCGGCTCCTGAAATAGGCTTGCGATCGGCGTGGCGCAGTTCGCCGTAGATGCCCACGACAATGGCTGGCTTGCCTCRCTCCCCGGCGATCGCGCTGACGGCGGTGACCCAGCCGGCAACAGCGGCGCGTTGGTTGGCATAACCCAGATAAACCTCGGCATCGGCGTATCGGGTGAGCAGTCCGAGCAACTGCTCAGTGGCGACACTGTCCTTTGCATGCGAGGCAAGCACCTTGTCCAGCGGCTGCGCCACGCGCGTATCGCCAGCATTGTAGAAGGCGCCCATCTCACCGTGTCCCATGCCCATGAAGCCATGACGGGGATTATCGGCATGATGGACGACGTTGCTGCTGCTGTCGCTCTGCATGGCCTGGCCACCGCGATATGCCAGCGTGCCGTACTCATAGAGCCGCAGGTTATGGATCCCGGCCTTGTCGGCGACAAAACCACCCATGGCATCGAACTCGGTGGAGATCGTCGAAGGATCGATGCCCGAATTCACAGGCGGCAGTACGGGATCGGACAACGGGCCTTCGATGATGAAATCGCCGGCCGTGGCGTCGTCGCGCATCTGCTCCGGCGTGATGAATGGGGTCGTGCTGAACGAGGTGCCACCGCTGTGCATCTCTTTCGCCGGCTTGACGCCAACCGCCCGCAATCCCAGGCGGTTGAGCATACTGACTGCACGCACCACGAAGGCCGTGTCGCCCTGCCCCATCGCGCTCTTGCCCATCACGTAGTACACCGCGTGGGGATGGTGGTGAAGCAGGGCCAGGTTGTGCTGGTACTGGTTAAGGCCGTCCAGCCGCACGTTCAGAGTCTGCGCGCTTTCCATCGCGCGGGACCTAACGCTTTCGGGCATATAGCGAGACGACCGCGAAGGCGGTCGATCACCGCCGCGCGCCTGTGCTGCACGATCCTTGGCGGCCTGGCGCTTGGCGACGTTCATCATGCCTTCCAACTGCCCGACCTGCTCCTCCAGGTTCGCAATGCTGCCTTCTTCCTGCACCTCGCCGCTTTCGTAGATCGCGTGAAAGATCTCTTCAGCCTGGGCGAAGAGAGCAAAGAATTCGCGCGGCAGCCGCGGGGGAATCGACGAGCTATGGCTGAGCACGTCGTCGAAGTGTTCGAGCGCCGCATCGATCGGGTCGAGCTTGGCCCATTCCTGGTCCTTCACCGCCCGCACGCGCTGAATGACCACGCCTTCGGGAACGGACGCGCGTGGGCGCGCCGCCCTTGCGTAATGCAGTTCCCCCATGGCAACCATGCCGTGTATCGGCGCATCCGCGCGCGGTGGCACAGGCGGACGGACGGCGCCGGAGGAAACGCGCGTACGCTGCGGTGCGTTGGTAGGCGCTTCATTC
>NZ_JBFUJE010000519.1:0-2718 GCF_056401535.1 Luteibacter sp. P4_E6
AGCGGCCTTTCCGGTACGAAACGCGGAGGACTGTCTGAGCAGCGAGGGTGGGCACCGAAGGCTCTGCGCCTCACCCCTCACGCAACCGGCGGCCGGCGCCGGCCTTTCCTTTAACCCGGCAGGCGACGGATCGTCGCGCCGAGTACGCCCAGCTTCTCTTCGATGTTCTCGTAGCCGCGATCGATGTGATACACGCGATCCACGGTCGTGTCGCCCTCGGCAACCAGGCCGGCGAGGACCAGGCAGGCGGACGCACGCAGGTCAGTGGCCATGATCGGGGCGCCGCTCATCTTCGGCACGCCGGTGATGATCGCCGTGTTGCCCTCGAGGCGGATATCCGCGCCCAGGCGCTGCAGCTCCAGGGCGTGCATGAAGCGGTTCTCGAATACCGTCTCGGTGATCACGCCCACGCCTTCCGCGATGCAGTTGAGCGCGGTGAACTGTGCCTGCATGTCGGTCGGGAACGCCGGGTAGGGCGCGGTGATGAGGTTGACGGCCTTCGGACGGCGCCCACCCATGTCGAGCTCGATCCAGTCCTTGCCCGTGCTGATGTGCGCGCCGGATTCTTCCAGCTTCTGCAGCACGGCATCCATGGTATCGGCGCGCGCACCACGTGCACGCACCTTGCCGCCGGTCATCGCGGCGCCGACCAGGAAGGTGCCCGTCTCGATGCGATCGGGCAGCACTTCGTAGTGCGCACCGTGCAGGCGTTCCACGCCTTCGACGATGAGCGTGGAGGTACCGATGCCGTCGATCTTCGCGCCCATCGCCAGCAGGCAGTGGGCGAGATCGACCACCTCCGGCTCCTGCGCAGCGTTTTCGATGATGGTGGTGCCCGAGGCCAGGGTAGCGGCCATGAGAATGTTCTCAGTGCCCGTGACGGTGACCATGTCCATGACGATGCGGGCGCCCTTCAGGCGGCCGGCCTTCGCCTTGATGAAGCCGTTCTCCACCGTGATTTCGGCACCGAGCGCCTGGAGTCCGCGAATGTGCTGGTCCACCGGCCGCGAGCCGATCGCGCAGCCTCCGGGCAACGAGACTTCGGCCTTACCGTAGCGCGCCACCAGCGGGCCCAGCACGAGGATCGACGCACGCATGGTGCGCACGAGGTCGTACGGTGCGACGCAGGAGTTTTCCGGGCGCGGGTCGATATGCATCTTCATGCGATCGTCCAGCACCACGCGCACGCCCATGCGGCCGAGCAGCTCGATAAAGGTCGTGACGTCGTGGAGATGCGGCACGTTGCCGATGCTTACCGGTTCGTCGGCGAGCAGGCAGGAAGCGAGAATGGGCAGTACGGCGTTCTTCGCACCGGAAATGCTCACATCACCCACGAGCGGGTTGCCGCCGGTGATCAGGATCTTGGCCATGGAATTCGAATACCTGGAAAGGGAGGTCGTACGAAGGGCGTCGCGGCGCGCGTCAGCGGCGGCCGGCGGCCTCTTCGGGAGTAAGGGTCTTCAGGCCCAGGGCGTGGATGGCACCGCCCATGAGGTCGCCTAGCGTGGCGTAAACAAGGCGGTGACGGGCCAGCGGCAACTTGCCGGCGAACTGTTCCGAGATGACATCGGCCTCGAAGTGCACGCCGTCGTCGCCGCGAACGTTCACCAGGGCGCCGGGCAGGCCGGCTTCGATCAATGCCTGGATGCGGGCAGCGTCCATGGATTCTCCGTTGGAAGGGGGTCGTCGAACCGCAGGGTTCCGAAACGGACCCTGAACCATCGTTCGATGGCGGCGACGATAAAATGAGAATATGTAATGGTAATGGAAATCCGGTGTCGCAGAAATGGACATCCCGGGTCAAACGCCCCCACCCGGACCCCCGAGGCCGCATGAATGCCCGCACCGCACCGCCTCTCGATCACCCGCTAGTGAACGCCGACATCGTCGTCCGCAGCGCGCGCACCGTGATCGTCACCGAGGCGGCGGCCATCCGCGCCCTGGAAGACAAGGTCGATGCGTCATTCGTGGCCGCCTGTCAGATGATCCTGGCCTGCAAGGGCCGCGTGGTCGTCTCCGGCATGGGCAAAAGCGGGCACATCGCCCGCAAGATTGCCGCCACACTGGCTTCCACGGGAACGCCGTCATTCTTCGTCCACCCCGGCGAGGCCAGCCACGGCGACCTCGGCATGATCCAGCCGGACGACATCCTTCTGGGAATCTCCTACTCCGGCGAGACTGACGAACTCCTCTTCATTCTTCCGGCGATCAAGCGCCAGGGCATTCGGCTGATCGCGATCACGGGCAACCCGAAGTCGTCGCTGGCCAGACAGGCCGACATCAACATCGATGGCAGCGTGAGTTCCGAGGCCTGCCCGCACGGCCTTGCCCCCACCGCCAGCACCACGGCGGCGCTGGTCATGGGCGACGCGCTCGCGGTGGCCCTGCTCGAAGCCCGCGGATTCACGCCGGACGATTTCGCCCGCTCGCATCCCGCCGGCAGTCTCGGCCGTCGCCTGCTCCTGCACATCGCGGATGTCATGCACTCGGGTGACGATGTCCCCCGTGTGCATCTGGGTGCCACTCTCAGCGAAGCGCTCGTCGAGATGAGCCGAAAGCACCTGGGCATGACCGCCGTGGTCGACGACGACGGTGTCCTCCATGGTGTCTTCACCGACGGCGACCTTCGCCGCTGCCTCGACGACGATGGCATCGACCTCCGTAACGCCACGGTCGCCCAGTTGATGACAAGCGGGCCGAAAACCATCGGTTCGGACA
>NZ_JBFUJE010000520.1:0-2718 GCF_056401535.1 Luteibacter sp. P4_E6
GCGCGGACTCACCGGCTTCGAGGTAGTGCTCCATCACCTCGTCGTCGATCTCCACCACCTGGTCGATGATTCGCTGGTGCGCCTCCCCCGGTGAAGAAAAGTCGGTGTCGCCGGTCGTCTGGAAAAAAACGTCGCGCACGGAATGTCCCTTCGACGAGGGAAGGTTCAACGGCAGGCACTCGTTGCCGAATTCCTCTCGTAATGCATCGACCAGCGCTGCCAGGTCCAGGCCCTCGGCATCGATACGGTTGACCACGAGGATGCGTGCCATGCCTCGCTCCTTCGCATGCGCCATCATCGTTCGCGTGCCGTGCTCGATACCGTTCGCGCCGTTCACCACGATGGCCACGGTGTCTGCGGCGGCGAGGGCGGCGAGGGCGGGTCCGCGAAAATCGGCGTATCCCGGCGTATCGACGAGGTGGATGCGATAGCCGTTGCGCTCGATCGAGGCGATGGACGCGTCAATCGAGTGACCCCGCGATTTCTCCATGGGGTCGGTGTCGGAGACGGTGCTGCCACGCTCGATGCTACCGGGGGCAGTCAGTGCGCCTCCGGCGTGGAGCATGGCTTCGAACAAGGTGGTCTTGCCGGCGCCGGCATGGCCGGCAAGGGCGAGGCTGCGGATGCGTTCCGTGGATGGCGACACGATGCGACCCTCCTTCTCAAGGTCGTCCGGGCAATCCGGACGCTCAGGGCGGCGGTGGTTCAGGCGCGCCAACGCCAGTCCCAAGGCTTCTCCGAACCCGGGCCGGACGCAAGGGGAATCTTCGTCCGCATGAGTGGTCTGTAAGCCAGGGCTTACGCTGTGCTCAGCGGCACGCCACTATCCTGTCCCACTTCCGAAGGCCCCATGGGGACTCCCGCTCGCGTGCAATATCCCGGTAAGGCGCCACCGTCCTTCGTCGAATCCCACCGGCTGGAACCGGAGGGGTCGTCGCGTGCGCACGGGCTGGCCCCTATCGATGCGGCGACGCTGATGGCCCTGCGCGCCATCGGTCGCCGCCCGCCGCCGCGCGACCGGGTGCGCTTCACCCTGGCGCTCGCCGCCGCCTTGATCCTGCACATCGTGCTGATCTTCCTCGTGCGCTACGAAATGCAGCCGCGTGTGCAGGTGGCCTTCGCCACGCCCGACGATCACCCCGATGTGCTCGAGGTGCGTTTCATCGAGCCGACGCGTGCGCCGCCTCCGGTCGCCGATGCGCCACCCCCGCCGCCCGTTTCCGAGCCACCGCCCAAGGTGCGCTCGCCCGAGGCGACACGGCCCGAGCCGCCGCGACCGAAGAAGAAACCCGAGGACGAGACGCCGGTGGACACGACGACGCCCGCCGCGACCGCGGCGCCACAGGCGCCACAACCCACGCTCTTCGGCAACGACGGTTCCGTCGCGATGCCAACGACGGGCCCCGGGTCGAAGCCCGACTTCGTCCCGCAAAAGCCCACCGACAACACCGGCATCATGTCGCACAAGACGACGGTGACCTACACGCAGACCCGCTTTGAAAAGGACTGGGCGCCGCGCGACGAGAACGCGCTGAGCAAGGGCGTGCGCCAGGTGATTGAGAAGACCACGGTGAAGCAGACGGTCGACCTGGGTCACGGCACCCGCGTGAACTGCGCGACCGTGTTGTTCGTCCTGCCGGCGGGCTGCAGCGGGGAAGACCCCTCGAAGGCCTCGAAGAAGGATGGCGACGTCCGCCTCAACATGGCCCCTGCGAATCCGTTGGTGAAGGACCTTCCCGACCAGACGCCGCCGCCCACCGAAGCCCAGTGCATCGCGGCGTTCCGCGCCGACAAGCCCCTGCCACAGGGCTGCGCGTCGGACATTCCGCTGAAGGCGATGGACCAGGAAAACGCGGAGCGCGAACGCCGTACCGGCAAGTAGCTCTCGCGGGCGTACGCGGCGATTGTCTGCGGCGCCCGCAGCATGGACACTAGCCGTCCATGCATACCCCTGGCCCGCCGGACAGCGATCCCCTGATCGCCGCGAATTCGCTGCCCGTCTCGCCCCGCGAGGCGGCCATGCGTGCGCTCGTCTATCGGCGCCTCCTGCGGGAGAAACCGCGCGAAAGCGTGCGAAGGATCGTCGGCTGGGTCGGCACGATTCTCATCCACCTGGTCTTCCTGTTCGGGATGATCCTGGGCCCGGCTTACAACGTGCTGCCTTCGCCGCCGGAGCCGGACCATCCCGACGCGCTGCAGGTTCGCCTCATCGACAAGCCACCACCGCCACTGCCGCCCGTGCGCGGCACGCCATCGACGGCGCCGGTGGCCAGGGTGAAGCACACGACGACCTGGGACACCGCAGCCAGTCGCGCCGCGCGTGGGTCGCATGCCGCCGCCGTGGCAGCGGCGAAGACGCCGACGCGTCCGGCCGTCGCTGCGCCCGCGGCCCAGCCGCCGAAGGTCAAGGCGGCGCCGAAACCTGCCGCGCCGCCGCCGAGCGTCGCGGCGGTGGTCGACCGTCCGGTCGTTCAGCCCAAGGCCCCGCCACCGCAGCGCGATCTCGAAAAAGTGCCCTTGCCGACCCCGGCACCGCCCGATCTGGCGGTCGACACACCGAAGCCGCAGGTCGTGCCGCCGACCTTCCAGCCCGAGCCGGTGCGCCGTCCGCAGGAAGAGGGCTCGGAGGCCATGCCGCCGCCGGCGTCGCTGTCCCTGCCGCCGACGCCGGCATCGCAGATGACCGTGACGCCTGCGCCGCCGACGATCACCGCGGAG
>NZ_JBFUJE010000521.1:0-2705 GCF_056401535.1 Luteibacter sp. P4_E6
ATGCCGACGCGGACACGTTCCTGGACACGGCGGGGCTGGGCAAGGGCTTCGTCTGGCTCAACGGCCATGCGCTGGGGCGTACCTGGAGCATCGGCCCACAACGCACCCTCTACGTACCGGGTGTGTGGCTCAAGCCACATGGTAACCAGCTCGTCGTGCTCGACCTTCTCGTGGAAGGTGCACCCGTGCTCAGCACGCGCAAGCAACCCATCCTTGGCACGTCCACGGTGGGCATGCCATGACCCATTCCCTTCTCCCGACACGAGGCGTATCGATGAGCGATTCCATGACGAACATTCTGCGAGGCGCGGTTCTCAGTGCACTGGTCTGCGCCGCTGGCATCGCCGCCGCGCCGGTGAAGGCCGACGAGACGGCGTCCGTCCTGCCGCAGATGGGCTTCAACAACTGGAACTCCACGCATTGCCGCGCCGAGTTTGACGAAGGAATGATCCGCGGCGTCGCCGACAAGTTCATCAGCCTCGGGCTGCGTGATGCCGGCTACACGTATGTCAACGTGGACGACTGCTGGGCCAACTGGCAGCGCGACAAGGACGGCCATCTGCAGCCCAACCCGAAGCGTTTCCCGAGCGGCATCGCGGCACTCGCCGACTATATCCATGAGCGTGGCCTCAAGTTCGGCCTGTATTCCAGCGCGGGCGTTTCGACCTGCGAGCCCCTGGAGGAGAACCGCGGTTTCCCGGGYGGCCTTGGCCACGAGAAGGACGACGCGAAGACCTTCGCCTCATGGCACGTGGATTACCTCAAGTACGACAACTGCAACAACCAGAAGGTGGACGCGCACAAGCGTTACACCGACATGGCCGAGGCCCTGCGCGGCAGCGGCCGGCAGATCTTCTTCAGCATGTGCGAGTGGGGCGAGAACAAACCCTGGCTCTGGGCGGGCAAGGACCCCGTGGACGCGAGCTCCTGGCGCACCACCGGCGACATCAGCGACAACTACCCCTCGATGCTGAAGATCTTCAAGCAGAACGTGGTACTCGATCGCTACGCGCACCTCGGCCACTGGAACGACCCGGACATGCTCGAAGTGGGTAACGGCGGCATGACGGATGTCGAATACCGCAGTCACTTCAGCCTGTGGTCGATCATGGCCTCGCCGCTGCTGATCGGCACCGACCTGCGCACCGTGAAGCCCGAGGCGCTGCAGATCCTGCTCAACAAGGACGTCATCGCCATCGACCAGGATCCGCTCGGCGTACAGGGCAAGCAGGTGCGTGATGCCGGCGGCATCCATGTCATCGTCAAACCGCTGAAGGATGGCGGCCGCGCAGTGGCGGTGTTCAACGAAGCCGATACCGCGAAGGACGTCGCCGTCGCCGCGACCGAGATTGGCCTGAAGGCCGGCGGCAGCCACACCGTGCGCGACCTATGGGCACACACGGACACGAAGGGCGATGGCTCGATCAAGACCAGGCTGGAGCCGCATGCGACCGTGATGTATCGCATCAGCCAGTAACCGGGTGGCATCGATCGGGCGACAACGCCCGGTCGATGTCCCTGATGTCTTCCGGCGTGGCTCGGGTTGACCTTTCGGATTTGATGGTTGAACCTGCCGCCACCCAGCAGGGAGAGACCTCATGAGCCCCAGCATGAATCGCCGCTCATTCCTGGCGCATGCGGCAGCCGGCATCGCCGTGGGTGCCATCGGCATGAACGGGCGTGTCGAAAGCCTTCCCGCCACGCGCGCTACCTCGGGAACGGCCGGTACGCTGATCGACGCCGAGCGTGCCGCCATCCTCGAAGCCATGCGCACCGAAGGCATCGAGGGGACTTCTGTCTGCCTCATCGAGAGTGGGAAGGTGGCCTGGGTCGAAGGTTTCGGGACGACCGGCGGTCATGCGGCGGTCGCCGTCGATGAACAGACGATTTTCAGTATCCAATCCACCTCGAAGAACTTCACTGCAGTGGGAGTGCTCCTCGCGGCGCAGGATGGGTTGCTCGACCTCGATGCACCGATCTCCCGCTATTTGCCCGGATTCAAAGTCAACAGCCGTTTCGAGTCGAACCCGCAGGACCGCATTACGCTACGCCTTCTGCTCAGCCATCGAGCGGGCTTTACGCACGAAGCCCCCGTCGGCAACAACTACGAGCCCGGCACGGCAGGCTTCACCGCCCATGTGCGAAGCATCTCCGATACCTGGCTGCGTTACCCGGTGGGGGAGCGCTACCGCTACTCCAACCTCGGTTTCGATCTTGCCGGATTCATCCTCCAGGAGAAGACGGGGGTACCGTATGCCGAGTGGCTTCGCCGGAAGCTGTTCGAGCCGTTGGGCATGCACGACAGCACGGCCGATGCCGCCGTGTATACCACGCGGCGCAATCGCGCCGTCGGCCACGAGAAGGGATACGACAGCGTGCCGGCGGTCACACCCCTGGTGGCTTCAGGCGGTGTTTACACAAGCGCACGTGACATGGTGCGATACGCGGCGTTTCACCTCGACGGTGGACGTATCGACGGCAAGCCCGTGTTGGCACCTGCGCTGTGGGAAGCGATGCACGGCTTTGGCCTCGGCGGCGACTACGGTCTTGGCGTCATTCGCAACGAACTACGTTATGGCGACACCCCGGTCCGCGTGCTCAGCCACAAAGGCGGCGGTTTTGGCTTCGGGTGTGTTTTCATCTATTGTCCGGAGGCGAAGCTTGCCTGGGCCGCCATGTTCAATCGGCCGGTATCCGCTCCCTAT
>NZ_JBFUJE010000522.1:0-2694 GCF_056401535.1 Luteibacter sp. P4_E6
AGTGTGCCCAGCGGCGAGCACATCCGGGTGATCGCCACCGCTGACATCGACTGGATTCGAGCCGATGGAAACTACGTCCGTATCCATGCCGCCGGTACCTCGCATCTGCACCGCGAGCCGCTGACGGGGCTGCTGGCGACGCTCGATCCTGCGCGCTTTCTGCGCATCCATCGTGGCATCGTCGTCAATGTCGACCGCATCGCCGAGGTRCATCCGCTGTTCCAGGGTAGTGCCGAAGTGGTCCTGCACGATGGCACGAGGCTCAACCTCAGCCGGCGCTTCCGCGCCAGTGCACGTCACGCGCTGGGTATGAGCTGACCGTTCGTAACGTGCCGCTCGCCGCTCGTCCCACACGACACACCATCGATCACATTTCGCATGCGCGGCCGTTCCGACAGGCTCATCGTTCCTAGGGTCAAACACACCCGGTGACGAGGAACCCCTCATGCGATCGAGCACGTACATCCTGACGACCACGCTTTTTCTCGGCCTCATCGGAGCCACGGCGATGGCCGGTGAACTCCTGGCCCCGGGCATCATCTCGACGGGGCTGCAGGAGACGTCGGCGGCGGTGACGCCGGACGGGAAGACGGTGTACTTCATGCGTTCGGACTTCGCCGAAAAGGACGATACGATCCTGGTGTCGCATCGTGACGGAAAGCAATGGTCGGTGCCTGAGGTCGCGCCGTTCTCCGGACAGTGGCACGATTCCGAGCCGGCCCTGTCACCTGACGGCAAGCGCCTCTACTTCGTGTCGAACCGTCCGCTGAAGGAGGGCGGTGAAGCCCTTGTCGCGGAGCTGGGCGGAAAGCAGTTTCCCGGCACCAACCTCTGGTACGTCGAGCAGCAGTCGAACGGCAAGTGGGGCACGCCGGTGCACATCGATGGCCAGATCAATGACGGTGCGCAGATCTACAACCCGTCCGTCGCCGCCAGCGGCAATATCTATTTCTCCGCGCACCGGCCCGACTCGGGCAAGCTGTACCAGATCTACGTCGCTCGCCGCACGGAATCGGGTTACGCAGCGCCCGAGCGTGTCGACCTCGGCGATGTGGCCCAGAACCGCATGGATCCCGGCATCGATCCCGACGAGCGTTACATCGTCTACTCGGGCAACGAGGGCGATTCGGTAGGCAGTACCGATATCTACATCAGCTTCCGCGGCGCGGACGGCAAATGGGCCAAGCCGGAACGTTTGCCGGGAGACATCAACAGCACGTCGCTCGACATCGCGCCGGTGCCGGGTCGTGTCTTCGGCGAGGTGTACCTTTCCAGCAATCGTTCCGACGGGCCGCGGTATCCGAAAGTGCGTGACGACCTCGGATCACTTCAGCATCGCCTGTCGTCACCCGAGAACGGCTCACGAAACATCTGGCGTTTCGATATCTCGTTGACCTTGAAAGACCACGGGCTGGACCACTAAGGGAAGTCTTCCGCGCAGCGTCGAAGGCGACGTGCCGAGCAGGCGACGTGTCCATCGGGCGAGGTGGCTGGCATCGGTGAAGCCTGYCTCCCACGCGGTATCCGCAAGGCTCGCGCCCTCGCCGAGTCGCAGGCGGGCTCGCTCGACTCTCCGTGAGACGACGAACTGATGGACCGATACACCCGCCGCCCGTTGGAAGAGCGGCTTGAAATGCGAGACGCTGTACCCGGCGATCCCCGCAAGTGCTGCCAGGCTCAGGTCGTCCGCCAGGTTCGCTTCGATGTACTCGATCACGCGTTGCAGACGCCACGGCGCGAGTACATGGCGGGCTGTCGGTTGACCGACCATCGGTCGCGAGGACGATAGCGACAGCAACCTCACTGCCAGTGCACTGGCGAGGCTGTCGGCAAATAGCCGTCCGCCCGGATAGCCTTCGTCGGCTTCCGTCTTCATGAGCCATCCGATGCGTTCGACCTGCGGGTCACGAATATGGATGGCCGGCGCGAGGTCGGCAGCGTCACCCTGGTGCAGCGCTTCGGCGGCTTCCCGGAACAGGCTCGCCGGCATACGCAGCAGCAACGATCGGGCAGGGGCGGTGAGCGTCCAGCGCGTGGACGAACCCGCCGGCACGACGCAGAACTGCCCGTGCAGCCGGACACCCGATCGCTCCACGCGTCCCGCCCGGTAGGTGACCGGGACGGGTTCGCCGATGTGAAGACAAAGCACGTGGCGATGATCGACCGGTGAGTCGAAGCGGCCTTCGGGTACCGGCGAGGTGAGGGCATCCAGAAGCGCCACGCCATCGGCGTGCCCGGCGGCGAGCAGTGCCTCGGGCGGCGGTGGATAGCAGGCGGGACGCGGCGTCATGGGCCGATCGTTCTACCAGGCGGGGTCCAATGCAAGTGCCTGACGCCGATCATCCGTTTGTACTCGCGGTCGTCCCTTTGTGCGGGCGCCGTGGCCCCGCCACGCGACAGCATGACCCCATCGTCCCTCTGAAGGCACTCCGATGCAGCGTCGTGATTTCCTCCTGCGTACCGCGGCTGTCACCGCTGCCGCCCTGGTGGCGGGGCCGGTGTCGAAGCTGGCTCGTGCGTCATCCGTCACGCCACCCGAGCCGGGCATGAGCGAGGCCGCGTGGTTCGCGGCCAATCGCCGATACGCTTCACTGCCTTTCGGCCGCATCGCTTACGTCGAGCGGGGAAGAGGTCCAGCGGCGCTGTTTCTCCACGGCGCACCGTTGAATGGCTTCCAGTGGCGCGGTGCGATAC
>NZ_JBFUJE010000523.1:0-2692 GCF_056401535.1 Luteibacter sp. P4_E6
GGTCATCGCTACCCCGCCGGTTGCCTGCGCCGCCTTCATGGCAAAGGCGTTCGCGGAGGGAATGAAGGTCGGGATTTTCGGTCCCTCGGTCACCAGACGACGGGCAAACGGCCAGAACCAACGGCGTCCGAGTCGCATGGTGAGCTGGCCGTCGAGCGTCTGCATGCACAGCAGGATCATCGACTCGCGAGCCCAGTTCTTCGTACGCACCAGCCGGAACAAGGCGCGCGGTCGCGTCAGAAGCATGGACAGAACCGTTAACAACCAGCTTGTCCGACGGTGGCGCCCCTTTGCCATGACGGTCGTCAGCAGGCCCATCACGTCCGAGCCCGCCGGGTAGCGCGTGGCCTCGATATGCGTATGCGCGTCGATGTAGATACCCGACCCGATGGCGACGCCGCGAGAGAGATCGTCCGTGGAACCAGGAAAGCGAATGCCGATGAGCGACTCGGCATTGGTGCGTACGCCATGCCCGAGTGCCGGCGATATCGCCGGTAGCGCCCCATTCTCGCGTAGCCGGAACAGCAGGTCCTGCGTACCGAGCGAGGAGGCGGCGAAGACCACCCCTTTACAGCGCAGGCGGGCCGAGACCCCGCCCTTGCGCGTCGCGACGACGTAGCCACCGGAACCATCCGATGCGTCGCCGATCGGGCGCACGTCGACCACTCGCGTCTGCTCGATCACAGTCGCGCCGCGTTTCTCGGCAAGGTAGAGATAATTCAGGTCCAGCGTGTTCTTGGCGCCGTACCGGCAGCCGACCATGCATCCGCCGCAACCGGTGCAGGCATGGCGATCGGGACCTTCGCCGCCGAAGTACGGATCCGCATAGGTCTTACCCGGTGCGTCACCCTCCTCGCCAAAGAAGACGCCAACGTCCGTCGCATAGAAGCTATCCCCGACGCCAACGGACTGTGCCATATCGCGCAGCCGGAAATCCGCCGCTGCGAGTCGTTCGTTGGTCGTCACACCCAGCATCCGCCGCGCGGTCGCGTAGTGCGCCGGCATAATGCGTTCCCAATCTTCCAGACCCGCCCATGAACCCTCGCGCCAGACACGCGGCGGCGGTTCAAGCAGGGTCTGTGCGTAGGTAATGGAACCGCCGCCGACCGCGTTGCCGTGGAGCACGATCACGTGGCGGAAGAAGCGCATCCCGAAGAAGCCGTGCATGCCTAGCGACGGAGCCCACAACCATCGCGACAATCGCCAGTTGGTCGTCGGCAGGGTCTCGGGCGTCCACCGCCTGCCCTGCTCGATCACCGCGACGCGGTACCCCTTTTCAGCCAGTCGTAACGCCGACACGCTCCCGCCGAAGCCGGAGCCGATGACGATGAAGTCGACATCGCGGTCGGCGCTATGCATCAGGGATGGACCGGTGAGCAGATTTCCACGAGGCAGCCATTGAGGTCACGGACATAGCCTACCTGCTGGCCCCATGGTTTGGCTTCCACCGACTTCACAGCGAGCGCTCCCGCGCCGAGGGCTTGCTCATAGGCATCCTCCGGCGAATCCGTGACCAGGCATATCTCGATCCCGGCAGGCAGGTCTCGCAGACTGTTCGGACGGATAGCGAGACCGTTCATCTGCGCCATGGTCTCGCCAGCGAAGCTGAGCGCCGTCTCTCCCGTCTCCATCTCGGCATACAGGCCACTCTCGTGGACGAAGCGTCGCCGCAGGCCGAACGCCGATTCATAAAAAGCGACGGTCGCGGTGACATCGGGAACGTAGATGAGGGTGTAGCCGAGGCGCATGAAGTCTCTCCCAGTGATGGGCCAGAGCGTAGCCTGCGCCCCGAAGAATGTGACAGATGTCGACGAAGCGCACGCTCCGGCACGTCGACGGCGACCACGACGTCATCCAGGCTGATCCCGGCCACTTCGCGACAGTCACCAGGCAGGCGTGGATGCGCCGCGGCGCCCTTTTGACGGCGCCGAAGTGGCTACCACCGAGATTAAATGCCACCCCTCCTCGTCGACCAGGACAGCGTCCGGCAGAACGCCCTCCATGGTGATCTCAATCCCGCGCGCGCCTGGAAGGCGTCGCTGCTCCGGAAACCACGGGCGGTCCCGGTCGACGACGATGAGCAGCCCCTCGTGATCGCCCATGGGAGCGAAACCTTCGGAGAGATCGCCGAATGGCGTAAGCCCCGTGCGCACCACAAGCTGACGAACCAGCGCCGGAACATCGTCGGTCGGCAGTCCGACTTCACTCACGCAGGCGATCTCGCTGCTTCGAAAGTCGCCGCTCAYGTTGCCCTCCCGGGCGAGTGGCCGACGTGCGATGAGCTCGAGCACGGCATCGTGCGGACCGGCGAAGTACACCGACTCCGAATCCCAGACGCCACCGACATGGAATCGCTCCTCGCCAAGGGGATCACGCAGCAGCAAGGCGCGCTTGCGTAACCAGGTACAGGCCGCGTCGAACCGGTCGTACGGAATATTGAAAGCGAGGTGCACGGCGCCCGGATCGGTCGAGGTGGGCCCGATGTCGATGTCGGTCCAGCCGACGTGCACCGTCGCGCCGGTCGTCGGGAGTTGGAGGACATCGCGGTAAAACGCGAGGCAGGCGTCCACGTCGGTGGACGGCAGGGTCAGTCGGGGGATGCGCATCGGATGTGCTGCGTCGGTGGGGAAAGCCATTGGACAACCTCAACCAAAGTTGAGGTCAAGCAAGAACGTACACGACTTGCGTACAC
>NZ_JBFUJE010000524.1:0-2677 GCF_056401535.1 Luteibacter sp. P4_E6
AGGTCCAGGGACTTCTGCAAGCTGGCACGAATGCCCGTGACCGTGATGCCGGCGAGGTCCGCGGCATTCTGTGCGTCGGCATCGGTGGCCGGGGTCTTGGCTGGCTCCGCCTTCTTGGGAGTCGTTGAGGAGGGCGGGTTCGTCGCGCCGGCGTCCTGCGCCATGGCGGAGCCCGTGGCGAACAGCCCGGCCATGATGGCCATGGAAAGGGCGCTAATCCGGTAATTCACTGCTATCTCCTGGGGATGAGAATGTTTTTTCGGGACGAACGACACCGCGCAAGCTTTCGCCTGCGTTCGTCGACCGTTCCATTGAATGAGTCACTTGCCCTGCGCGCCGGGGGACCCCGGCCGGTTGCTGTTGCAACCTTGTTACGAGGCGGATTTTTAGGGCCCAGTGACAACGTTGTCAACCGATTTTTTAACTCGATCTAAAGTCAGACAAATGATTACAAATGACTGTTAGTAAACGATTTAGTGAAATTATGAAAATACTGCACTGCGGAAAATCTCATAGGGCATTTGGATCGATCCATGCGCGGGCAAGACATTCGATGGCTGAGCGTAACTGGATGCTTTCTCTAATCTTTTCGAATACTTCACCGGAAAGTGACGCGGATGACCATCGGGAAGACCCTCTTTGTTGCGCTGCAACGAAAAAAACTGCGTATCGAATGCCAACCGGCCGATGAACGACATCGGCAAGTCCTTGCGGAATGTCACTTGATACAGCCGTCGGTCACCTGTTTTCGTCGAAGCTGAACGAACGAAGGCCCACGAACGAGCAAAGGAACTCATGGTGATCAAGCGATTCGCACYGGATGTCTCGGTGATGTCCGTCCTATCCGTGTCACTCATCGGCGCCCTTGCGGGTTGCCAGCGTCAGGCGCCGGCCGACGCGCCAGCGCCGGTCGCGGCGGCAACCGCGCCAGCAGCCGAAGCGGCACAGCAACCCGCCTATCAGCAGCCGACGGCAGAGCAGCTCTTCGCTCTGGTCGCGCCGATTGCCCTGTTCCCCGATCGCCTCGTTGCGCAGACTCTCGCCGCGTCCACCCACCCGGACGACGTCGGGCAAGCTCGTGATTTCCTGCAGCAGAACCGCAACCTCACCGGCAGCGCCTTGATCGACGCCGCCGACGGCCAGCCCTGGGATCCGAGCGTGAAGTCGCTGGTCGCTTTCCCCGCCGTGCTCGATCAGCTTGCCAACAACACGGAGTGGACCGCCGCGCTCGGCGCTGCCTATGCCAGCGAACCGACCGATGTCATGAATGCCATCCAGGTCATGCGCGGTCGCGCCCGGGCGCATGGCAATCTCCAGAACTCCGCCCAGYAGGTCGTCCAGATCGATCAACGTGGAGCCTCCGACGACGAGACCGTCGCCGACGACAACGGCATCGTCGCCGCACCCGCGCAGACCATCCTCATCGAGCCTGCCGAGTCGGACGTGGTCTACGTGCCCGATTACGATCCGGACGCCGTGTATGGCGAGCCGATTGTGACGCGCGTCTACTCGCAAGGCTGGTACGAGGAGCCGCGTGAGCGCAGCGACCTCGTCACCACCGGCCTGATTTCGTTCGGCGCCGGCGTGCTGGTCGGCGAGCTGTTCGCGTCCCACGGACACCGTGAGCCGCCGCGCTGGGGTTGGAATTCGTGGAATACGTCGTGGGGCGGTGGCCGCCCCGGCGGTCCGCACTACGGCCGCCCGGCAATCGTCTACGACAACCACCCGTACCCCGTGAACCGGACGACGGTGATCAACCGAACGGTCAATATCAATCGTTCGGTGAACATCGATCGCTCGAACCACATCGATAACCGGCACGACTTCAATAACAACACCATCGACAACCGTCGGCAGGCGGCGCCTGTCGCAAACGGGGCCCGACCGGCGCCGCCCGATTACGCGCATATGCAACGTCCGAACTTCACTGCCGGCATGACCCGCCCGACCGCGCCGAACGCACGCCCTGCCCTGCCGCCGCCTCAGCGCCAGCAGGTCCAGGCTGCCCAGGGCCAACGTGCGGATGGACGAGGTCCGGAGTCTGGCCAGCGCCCCGGCAGTCCCGCCGAGGCGCGCAACACCAATGCTGCGCAAGCCTTCCATCCTGGGCAGCCGCAGCCCGGCCAGAACGTCTCGCGCAACGAACCGACGCGTTTCGATCCGCATCAGCAGACGCCGGGACAGGTGCCGCACGCGGACCCACGCGAACAGCAGCGGGCCGCTCAGGCCGCTCAGGCCGGACGCCAGGAAGCACGCCCCCCGCAGGTCGCACAGCCCGCGCGCGTCGATCCACGCCAGCAACAGGCGGCACAGGCAGCCCAGGCGCAGCAGCAGGCAAACGCCCGCAATCAGGAGGCCGAACGCTCGCGAGCGGAAGCTCAGCAGCGCGTGGAGCAGCAGCAACGTCCGCAGCCGCAACGGCAGGAACCGCAACGCGAACAACAGCGCCCGGCTCCGACGCCGCGTCCCGAACCGCAGCATGAGAATCACGCACCCGCGGCGAAGCCCGCACCGCCTGCGAAGCATGACAAGCACGACGATCACTGAGGCTGTGCGGCAAAAGAAAGTTCATCGTGGATTACCGGGACCCGGGCGCTCGGCTTTCGGGCCGGGCCTCGACCTTGCAGACGGCTCGCCTTCGGCTTCGCAGGCTCGGCTTCGCCGTCGCTCTCTACAC
>NZ_JBFUJE010000525.1:0-2667 GCF_056401535.1 Luteibacter sp. P4_E6
ACCCAGAAACTGCTGGACCAATTGCTTGACGGCCTGGCGAAGCACGGCGTCGAAACGGACAGCACGCGCGTGGTCGACCTGAACATCAAGCCCGGCGTGAAGCATGACGAGGGCGAAGGCGACGACTGGCCAAAGCTGCGCGAACGGCTCATGGCGGCGGACATTCTTGTCATCGCCACGCCGATCTGGATGGGACAGCCCTCCAGCGTCTCCAAGCGCGTCATCGAGCGTATGGACGCCATCCTCGGTGATATCGGCGACGATGGCCGCTACCCGACATTCGGCAAGGTCGGCATCGTCGGCGTGGTAGGCAACGAGGATGGTGCGCATCACGTGACCGCCGAGCTGTATCAGGCCCTTGCCGACGTCGGCTTCACGATTCCTGCGGGTAGCTCGGCCTATTGGGTGGGCGAAGCGATGAGCGACACAAACTATATCGACCTGAAAAAAACACCCGAAAAAGTCGCCAGTACCATCGCGACGCTCACCACGAACGCGGCGCACCTGGCGACGATCCTGAAGGCGTCGAACTATCCTGCGCCGCCGTGAACGAGTGAATGCCGACGCACATTCGCTTCACGCGTCTGTAATGCCGTAACGGCGTAAATCGATCCCGCTGCGAATGACGCAGAGCCAGGTGAGGATCTCCATCGTGGACAAGAATCGTACCGAAGGCACGAAGCACGAAGTGAAAGGCGCCGTGAAGGAAGTCGTCGGCAAGGTGACCGGCAATCACGCCAAGGAAGCGGCGGGCAATATCGAAAAGAACGCCGGCAAGGTCCAGAAGGAAGTCGGCAAGGCCGCGGACAAAGCACGTGACACCGATCGCCATCATTGATTCGGCAGCGCGGGAGGTCTTAACCGACTCCCGCGCCCCTTGATCATGTCCCTGCGCCGCTGGCTCGACCTCGCGACCAAGTCCGTCCGCACCGCGATCGACGGATTCACGGACGACGAGCTGATGACCCGGGCCGCGGCGCTTTCCTTTTATTCGGCCTTGTCGTTCGCACCCTTGCTGGTGCTTTTGTTGTGGGTGCTCGCGGCACTTCGCCCCGAATGGCAAAACGACCTCGTCGACAGCCTCACCAGCGTAATCGGCACGCAAGGCGCCGGCGCCGTAAAGCTTGTCATCGACAACGCAAAGCAACGGCCCCACCTGGGTAACGTGGTCGGCCTCATCGGCCTGTTCATCACGCTCTTCAGCGCTTCCGCCGTCTTCACCCAGTTGCAGTCCACGCTGAACCGGGTGTGGAAGCTTCGGGCCAAGCCCGGTGAGGCCGTCGTGGGCTGGCTTCGCACGCGTGCACGGGCCTTCGGCCTGCTGGTCGGCATCGCCTTCCTGCTGATCATCTCCTTTGTTATCAATGGGCTGATCAAGGCCATGATTCCGGGCGATACGACGGCCTGGCAGTTCACCGAAGCAGGTGTTTCGTTCGTCGTGTTCGCGATCGCCTTTGGCGCGATGTACCGCGTGCTACCGGACGCGCAGATTGCGTGGAAGGACGCTACCCGAGGCGGCATCCTCACCGCCGTTCTCTTCGCGGCCGGGAAGTTCGTCATCGGTCTTTATATCGAGCATGCATCCATCGGAGGCGCCTACGGTCCCGCCGGCGCCATTGTCGTGCTGCTGACTTGGGTGTATTACGCGTCCATCATCGTGCTTCTGGGCGCTGAGCTCACCCGTGGGCTCGCTGTGGCGCGCGGGGCAAAGATCCGGCCGGCAGAACATGCCGAGAGCTTYGCCGAGGAGATCACGCCGTCGCGACCGCACGAACGGGCCTGAGCATGCGCGCCCGAAGTGCACGGTTAGCGGGCTCCGACACATAACGTGAAACGAGCCCGCCGAGCAGCCAGCAAAGGCCCAATGCGGGCAAATACCATACCCATCCCCAAACCGTGTCGGTGCCGGTCATCCTGGCAACGCCCACCAGCGCGAACACGACGAACATGTGCGTGAGATAGATTTCGTAGCTGGCCCGCCCCATCGACCTTAGCCAGCCGCCTCCGCGTGTCGCGTTTCCGCCTTCTGGCGCCGCAAGGACCAGGCACACCGCGGAGCCAATGAGGACGAGCATGTAGCCCTCGTGGATCGCGTGCCACAACCATCCCCCGGAGAACATCACGAGGGCCAGGGCAACCACCCCGATGACGGCAAGCACTCGACGAGCCCGGCGCGGGAGAACGCCGTGGCGTGCGGTGAACAGGGCGGCGAGAACCCCTGCGGCAATGGCACCCATGCCCGGCAGATACGCTTTTTCCTGCCAGATCTCGTTGTCGACGATCGCCGCGCGGGTAAAAGGCACGGAGACGACCAACAGCAACAACAGCGGCACCAGCCATCGTGTCTTGCCAAGGCCGAGGCACATCAGGGGAAAAGCAACATAGAACAGCTCTTCGACGGAAAGCGACCAGAGCACGTCCCATCCCCCCGGTAGCCAACCCGTATGGCCCTCGTAGACATTCAGGGTGAAGGTGAGCGCGGACAGCGTGGCGCCGCCCGGCGATTGCCGACCCGCATCGATCACGTAGTTGGGTACGCCCAGCGCGTGGCAGGCGAGCAGGATCGCAAGGATTCCGAGCAGACAAGGCGCAATGCGTGCCATGCGGCGCGCGTAAAAGCTGCGCCAGTCGATCGTCCCCAGGGCACCGTCTCGCTCCAGCGTGTGT
>NZ_JBFUJE010000526.1:0-2665 GCF_056401535.1 Luteibacter sp. P4_E6
TCGCTTGGCACAGGGACCGCTAGGCGGATATCTGGACAGCCTCGCAGCGGACTGGGCTCAGCCATTTCACCTTGCTCCCCAAGGTGGCACGGGAGATGGCCTCGGCGGAGATGCCGCCAATGTCGGTATCTTCGCCCACCAGGTGATTGCCGAYCATCCCGATGACGTCCTGCCGCAGCCGATAGGGCCCAGCGAGGAGGCGAAGCTGGTGGGCGGACACGGGTTGCGCGTGCACCGCAACGGAGGACGGGGTGCGCTCTGCCTTATCTACTCAACACTTATGGGCCTGACCGGGCAAAGCGAGGACGAGGTCGCGCCCATGGTCAACTATGTCGCTCAACAGGTCGGCATCACCGAAGGCTGGTTCGATGTCGGCAGCCCCCTCGCGATCGCCATCGTCGCCGAGATCGAACGCATCTACGCCACCCCAATCGATCTGGTGGTGGTGCAACTCGGTGTGGCTTCGACAATCTCCGCGCGTGGCGGGACCGCCGGTGGGCGGCTCGTGGTGCTTCGACAGACGGCAGGCCACTATGACGCCTATGTTCCCGAATAATCCCTGGCTCGTGAACATATCCCATGAATGAGGCGCCCACGAGGACGATTAACGTGATGACGCCACAGCCGCCGATGGCAGCCCCGCAGCCGGTCGCCCAGTTGACCGTTAAGAAGCAGAAGGCGGGTCACTGGTATTCGGACTACGACCCATACCGAACCTTCTCGACCAAGGCGAAGGCCCAGGCCCACGACCGAGAGCTCAGGGACGATGGTGCGACGGGTGGCCTGCATTACCGTGTGCCAACGCTCTACACCTATACAAAGACCAGGGCGACCAGCAAGCTCAGTCACGCGTTACAGGGCCCGCATACGGTGGCCCACCGGCTGACGCTCAGGGCTCTGCAGGCGATCAAAACGATCGCCGATGTGAAGTCAGTATTTGACGACCAAGTGCTCGCGCCCGACGACGTAGACGAGGTGATGGTCGAGGAGGCGCCAAAAGACGGCTACAAAGGTCAGATTGAAGTACGGATCGAGCGCTACAAGGCCGACTATCGCTCGATTTACGTGGCGCTGGACAAGATGCTGATACCTCCCGCCACCGCCCCTTCGGTTGGGGTCGCCGCCGGTAACCTGAGAGGCGCCAAGCATCGACTCAACCAATTGCTGAACCTCGATCCCTATGCCACATATGGCTGGAAGTCGGCGACCAGGGCGGGCAAGAAAGCGCTGAAAGCCAAGGGCGAGAACAAGGCGACTCCTACTTTCGAAGAGCTGCTGGACCGGCCCAAGTCGACGTCGATACGGAACTCCGATGCGCTGGAGTCTTTTATCCGCGCACGCCAGAAGATGTTCGACCTCCATTTCCAATGATCATGCAGCTGCCATCCCTTCGGTCCAGCCAGGGCATCGTGCCGAGCACGCCAGCGCCGACGGCAGGGCGGGCGTTGCCGTCCGTTCTGTGTAACGGCATCGAATCGCTTTCCGGCATGAGCATGGGCGGGGTACGCGTGCACTACGGTTCGCCACTACCGGCGCGACTCAATGCGCTGGCCTATGCGCAGGGCCGCAACATCCACCTGGCGCAGGGTGAAGAGAAACACCTGCCGCACGAAGCATGGCACGTCGTGCAGCAAATGCAGGGCAAGGTGCGTCCCACCACCCGCGTGGAAGGCGTCGGCGTGAATGACGACGCGTCACTGGAACGCGAGGCGGACCGGATGGGCAGCCGCGCCTTGCAAATGAAGCCCGCCATACCGGCATCGTCACCCGCCTCAGAACGGGCCGCCACGGCCGCCGCGGAAGGCGTCGCCCAGTTGACCGTGTTGAAGCAGGCGTCGGGCCGCTGGTATTCCGACTACGACCCCTACACCGTGTTTCCAACCCAGGCGCAGGCARCAGCCCACGACAAGACCATCAAGGTTCTCGCGGGCGCGAAACGCCGACATTATCGCGTGCCGACGCTCTACACCTATACCCACACGAAGCCGGCGAACAAGCTAAGCCGTGCGGTGCAGGGGCCGCATGTCGTCGCGCATCGCCTTACCTTGAAGGCGCTGCAGGACGCCACAACACTGGCCGAGCTGAAGAAGATCGAGGACGACCAGGTGCTCACGCCGAACGACGTCAATAACGTCGTCATGACCGATGAAGCGCCCGGTGCTGGCTATAGCTCGCAGATGCTGCCCCGCGTGACACGTTATGTCGCTGCGTATACGAAGGTACACAAGTCGCTGCATGTTGAATTCAAGAAGAAGCCGAAAAACCTGCTTCGCGCCAAGCATAGACTCAACAAGTTGCTGAATCTGGATCCTTACGCGACGTATGGTTGGAAGTCACTCGCCAAGGCCAGCCAGGCGCACACGAAGGGGAAGGGCGAGAACGTCGCCGTTCCCACCTTCGCTGACCTGATGGACAAGCCGCCGGGTGGTTCGATCTCCGATCCCGCGGGCCTGCAGTCATTCCTCGATGCGCGAGAGGAGCTGTTCGATGACACATTCCCCTGAGCATCGACCCGGCCCTTCCGTCGCGCCACACGTCGCCGCGCCGACGCAATGCAAGGTCGCGCAGCAGTCGCTGTCACCGGCCGGCGACATCATGCACTACGCCCGTTCCTCCACGGGCGGACAGGCATTGCCAAATGCACTGCGTACCGGGATCGAATCGC
>NZ_JBFUJE010000527.1:0-2646 GCF_056401535.1 Luteibacter sp. P4_E6
GTCCAGGCCCAGGGTCTCCTCGGTGACCGGATGCTCGACCTGCAGGCGCGTATTCATCTCCATGAAGAAGAACTCGCCGTCCTGGGCCACGATGAACTCGACCGTGCCGGCGCCGACATAGTCCACTGCGCGGGCGGCGGCGACCGCTGCCGCACCCATGCGTTCGCGACGCGCTTCGTCGAGGAAGGGCGATGGCGTCTCTTCGAGTACCTTCTGGTAGCGGCGCTGCGCCGAACACTCGCGCTCGTTGAGATGGATGATGTTGCCGTGGGTGTCACCGAACACCTGGAACTCGATGTGCCGCGGATGCTCCACGTAACGCTCGAGGATGACGCGGGTGTCACCGAAAGCATTCGCCGCTTCGCGCTGGGCCGAGGCCAGTGCTTCAGCGAAGTCGGCGGCATCGCGGCAAATGCGCATGCCCTTGCCGCCGCCGCCGGACGCCGCCTTGATCATCAGGGGGAATCCCGTGCTGGCCGCTTCCTTCGCGAGCCGGTCCGGATCCTGGTCGGCACCGTGGTAGCCGGGGACCAGGGGTACCRCGTGCGTCTCCATCAGCGCCTTGGCGGCCGCCTTGGAACCCATGGCGTCGATGCTTTCCGGGCGCGGGCCGATGAAGGCGATCCCGGCCGTGGCGCAGGCACGCGCGAAATCGGTGTTTTCAGAGAGGAAGCCGTACCCGGGGTGGATCGCCTGGGCACCGGTTTTCAGGGCCACCTCGATGATCGCGTCGCCACGCAGGTAGGACTCGGCGGGGCGCGGGCCACCGATGGGCCACGCTTCGTCGGCCAGGCGTACGTGCTGGGCATCGGCGTCGGCCGTGGAATACACGGCCACGGTGCGGATGCCCAGGCGCCGGCAGGTCCGGATCACGCGGCAGGCGATCTCGCCACGGTTGGCGATCAGAATGCAGTCGAACATGCGGCTCCCGGTGGGGCGTCGAAAGGGGAAGGGAAAGGCGGGAAAACTAGCAGATTACGCGGTCGCGGCGGGTTGCGCCGCAGCATCGCGAAGGCCCCGTGATTTGCAGTCAGGCGGCCGGTCGCCTAGCCTTGAGGGCCCCCAAGGTCGCCCACACGTCCTTTCTTTACTCTTCATAGCGAGAATTTTCATGCAGATTGCCAACCGCCATGCCGTTTCCTTCCATTACACGCTGACCGACGACCAGGGCAACGTCATCGACAGCTCGGATGGCCGCGAGCCGCTGGCCTATATCCACGGCGAAGGCCACATCGTGCCGGGTCTGGAAAAGGCGCTGGAAGGTCGGTCGGTCGGCGATCAGTTCAAGGTCGACGTGAGCCCCGAGGAAGGCTACGGCGTGCGCCACGACGAGCTGGTCCAGGTGGTTCCCAAAGCCGCGTTCCAGGGCGTGGAAGACCTGCAGCCGGGCATGCAGTTCCAGGGTCGTAACGACCAGGGCAGCATCAACGTGACCGTGTCCAAGATCGAAGGCGACAACGTCACCGTCGACGGCAACCATCCGCTTGCCGGCCAGACGCTGCACTTCGCCGTCGAGATCACCGGCGTGCGCGATGCCAGCGAGGAAGAGCTCGCCCACGGCCATATCCACGGTGAGGGTGGTCACCACCACTAAGCGGCGTTTTCCGGCTGCTGGCTCGTTGTAGGAGCCGATTCATCGGCGAATGGGTGCTCGTCGCACCCTGGCCCGCTGCCGCGGGATCGCCGATGAATCGGCTCCTACATTTTTATCAATACCAGTCGAGTAGCGAGACGCCGATGCCGAGGTAGGTCGCCTTGTGGTTGTAGTCGATCAGGCTTTCGCCGTAGCCGTTGAACACCTCGAGGTAGCCGCGCAGGTTGTGAACCACCGGGAAGCTCCAGGTGCCGCGCAGCGAACCGTGGGAGCGATCGCCCGTTCGGAACGAATGGCGGGCAGTCAGCGCGAACTCGTTGGCCCCCATCTCGTGGACGACCTGAACTTCCCCGCGCCCCATGTAGTCCTGGATGTTGGGATTGTCGTCTTCCTTGCCGCCCTCGGGAATGCGCCACCACGGCCGCAGATTCACCACCCAGTTCTCCCGCTCGAAGCCGAAGTCGGCTACCACCCGGTTCCAGCTGCGTGACAGCGGATCGGCACGGCCGTTGGACTGATGGTTCAGCCCGATGTCGGCCATTCGTCCGTTCCAGCCGAAGATGTTGTAGTTGGTGTTGAACACCAGCAACGCCTCGGGCTCGTAGTTCGTTTCACKGAACGGGCGCGAGTTTTCCTTGTTGTAGACCTGCCAGCGCGACGACTGGGTATAACCGACCCACAGGTCACCGTTGTCGCCGAAGATGTTTTCCCAGACCTTGGTTTTCAGGCTGATCTGGAATTTCGCCTCGACATTCTGCAATTCCTGCGGCTCGGTCACGGTGTGGTCCGGCGCCGGACTGGACGGTGTCTTGTTCTGCTTGGTCGTGCCGAAGAACGGCAGCGCATAGGTGGGCTTGTAGCCACGCAGGTTGAATGTGCCGAGTTTGCTGTCGGGCGAGAGCTCCCAACGGCTATCGAGGAGGGAGACGGGGCGAGCGACGTCGTTCGAGTTGCGCGTGGCCAGATCCACGCTCACCGATTCGCCCTTCTCGTCTTTCTTCTTCGCAGCCTGTGGAAGCTTGTCGCGTCCTGTGGCCTTGTCGTAGCAGAGC
>NZ_JBFUJE010000528.1:0-2643 GCF_056401535.1 Luteibacter sp. P4_E6
GGCTTCACCCGGCTGCCGTCGCTGGCGTCGATCGGCAAGCTCTACGACACCGTTCCGTATGAAGCGATCAACCGTGCGGAAGAACATGCCTGGATCATGGCCAGTGAAATGCGCGCGGTGGGCGTCGACTTCAGCTTCGCTCCCGTTGCCGACCTCGGCCGTGGCAGTGCCGCCATCGGCGATCGAGCCTTTCACGCCGATCCGGCCATCGCCGCTGAACTGACGCAGGCCTATGTGCGTGGCATGCACCTGGGCGGCATGGCCGCGGTGCTCAAACACTACCCTGGCCACGGCTCCGTCAAGGAAGATACCCACGAATCCGTGGCCGTCGATACGCGTAGCAAGAACGATATCCTCACCACGGACTTGCTGCCCTTCGTTGCCGGCATCGAAGCGCATGCGGAGGCCGTGATGGCTGCCCACGTGAAATACACCGCCGTGGACGACCAGCCAGCGGGCTATTCCCACGTATGGATCGAAGAGATCCTTCGCGGTGAACTCGGCTTCCGCGGCTGCGTGTTCGGCGACGACATCAGCATGGCCGCGGCCGGCAGCGTCGGCGGCATCGCCGCTCGTGTCGGCGCCAACCTCGATGCGGKCTGCGATCTCGTGCTCGCCTGCTTTCCCGACGTCGTTCCCGAGGCGATCGCGGCGGTCAAGGACCGCCGACTGTCGCTCGCCGAGCGGATCACTCCCTTGCGCGGGGCGATCGGCTCGACATGGGAAGGACTCGTCGACAATCCCCAGCGCGATCGTTTCATCGCGCGCGTGACCGCTTTGGAGCTGTAATCCACCCATGACCGCCACCGCTTCGCTCGACTATGCGCTTGCGCACTCCGACGTCCTGTTCACCCGCGAGCAGCTCGATACCGAAATCGTCCGCATGGGCCGCGACATCGACGCGGCCCTGGACGGCGAGGTTCCCGTGTTCCTTACCGTGATGCACGGCGCGCTCATCTTCGCCGGTCAACTGGCCTTCGCCATCCGCACGGACCTCGAATTCGACTATGTACACGCGACCCGCTATCGCGGCGAGACCAGTGGCAGCGACCTGCACTGGCTGCGCAGGCCGCAGGTGCCGTTGCACGAGCGTACGGTGGTGCTCGTCGACGACATCCTCGACGAAGGCCATACGCTGAAGGCCGTGCGCGACGCCTGCCTGGACATGGGGGCGAAGCGCGTTCTGCTCGCGGTGCTCTGCACCAAGCTGCACGATCGCCGTGCGCATGGCATCGAAGCGGATTTCAACGGTGTCGACCTGCCGGACCGCTACGTGTTCGGTTACGGCATGGACTACCACGAGCAGGCCCGCAACCTGCCGGCCATCTACGCGCTGAAGGACTGACGCCATGTCGATCGATCTGGCCGTCATCGGCGGCAGCGGGCTCTATCAGTTCGAAGGACTGGAAAACACGGAGCGGCACGCGGTGGAGACGCCATTCGGGCCGGCCTCGGGCGACATCGTCACCGGCGACTTCGGCGGCAAGCGTCTGGCCTTCCTGGCACGCCATGGTGAGAGCCATACGGTACCGCCGCACCGCGTGAACTACCGGGCCAACCTCTGGGCGTTGCATTCGCTGGGCGCTCGCCGCGTCGTGGCGGTCAATGCCGTGGGCGGTATCCGCGACGACATGGGTCCACGCGTCCTGGTGGTGCCTGACCAGATCGTCGATTACACCCATGGCCGTTACACCAGCTTCAATGACGTGGAAGGGGCGGAAGTCCGCCATATCGATTTCAGYGAGCCCTATACCGAAAGCCTGCGCCAGGCGATTCTGGCCGCCGCCCGTGCCGAAGGCCTGGCGATCATCGACGGCGGCTGTCATGGGATCACCCAGGGACCGCGCCTGGAGACCCGCGCCGAGATCGCCCGGATGAAGCGCGATGGCTGCGATCTGGTCGGGATGACCGGTATGCCCGAGGCCGTGCTGGCGCGCGAACTGGATATCGAATTCGCCTGCCTTGCGCTGGTCGCCAACTACGCCGCCGGTGCGGGTGACGAGGCCGAAATCAGCATCGAAGAGATCTTCGCGCACCTCGCCGCAGCCACAGCGAACGTGCCGCCTATCCTCGGTCGCCTCCTCGCTGGGGTCTGATTTTCGGCGATCGACTGGGAAAAAGTCGCAGTTGCGCTTTGCCTGCGAACTTGTCGATACTTCGCCTGCGCCGCGGGGGCAGGCCAAGGGGATCCATGGGGAACGCCTCGCCAACGCAGGGGCGCTTCCAATCCATGTCCAGAGGTTTCCGCATGCGTTTCGGTACGGTCAAGTGGTTCAACGACGCCAAGGGTTTCGGTTTCATCGCGCCTGAGGACGGTGGGGAGGACGTGTTCGTCCACTTTTCTGCGATCAATTCCAAGGGCTTCCGCAGCCTGCAGGAAGGCCAGCGCGTACAATTTGAAGTCACCACGGGCCCGAAGGGCGCGCAGGCTTCGGGCGTCGAAATCGCGGCGTAATCGCCGGGATAGCATCGCCAGGAAAAACCCCGCATGTGAGTGCGGGGTTTTTTTTTGGCTCTTCGCGGAATGCCGGGGGCGCCGCGGCGGGCGGGGACGTCGCGGCGGACGCGGACGTCGCGGCGCAGAGCCTTCGGTGCCCACCCTCGCTGCTCAGACACGTCCTCCGCGTTTCGTAGCGGAAAGGC
>NZ_JBFUJE010000529.1:0-2636 GCF_056401535.1 Luteibacter sp. P4_E6
CGCGTACGCGTTGCTCTTGGTGCTGGAAGGCGCGTCTGTAGAGTCCACGGCCGAACTGTTGCTCCTTGCGATTCATCGAGGGGACGTCTCGAAACCTTTTCCGTACGACGTTCTCAGCTTTCTTCTTGGACCGATACTCGCCCAGACTCTCCAAGAGATCCGTGATGTCTGTTCAGCGGATTGCGATCGAATTTCGTGCCTCTCTCGCGATTTAATAGAAGATCAAGACGAACCTAGAACTTATTGGGGGCGCTTTGACGAGCCGGGGATCGAAGCCGTGAATGACACACGGATCTTGATCATTGAGAACGGACGCGCGGCGTGCAAGGTGGGCTTCGATGTGAATGAAGATCGCAAATGTCCTTTGTTCTCTCAAGAACCTTGCGTAAAGGAGCTTCTAACATTTCTTTCAATCATTCAGAAAGTGGCTCATTTTCGACGTGCGCAAGCGGTAGGCGCTCGTAACGTCGCGACATAGATGCGCGCTGCCTCGTACGTCAAGTGACCCAGCGTGCGCTTTGTGGTGCCGGCACGTCGGTCGGGTTCTTCATTGCTCTGATGCATGGATGCGCCACGTCTCAACTCACCGCTCGGTGGATGTTCAATCTTAGCGCTCGGGCGATACTGCACAATCGGGTTGCACCGCGTGCCTACGTTGCGCGTCACTGGTCGCGGAGTTCCCTGGGTCTTCTAAACGGGCCTTTTCATTCGACGCATCCAATCCATTGCTTGTGAAACGATCTGAGCGGATATGTTCGGGTGACCATGAAGCCTATGCGACCAGAGGATCCGACTAATTAGTCGTRTGGTGTATGCACTGGCCGATTGTTTGCTCATCGTGTCCAGCGTTACCACAATGACGTGATTTTCTGCGATGCACTTGAAACTATCGTCTAATATGAGAGCGGCATCTATTGACCATGCGCCAGGCGCTCCGCGCATGGTTCTCTTCAAGAGAAGCATAGGGCCCGTGGAGACGAAGCTAGCCGGGACACAGCTGTTCGCCGCGTACTGGCGGTCGCGGTACCTCGGCAAATCAAAGTCGAGCGTCCCGTCGTGGCGAATGTTGCCGCCGTTGACTATAGGAAAGCCGGCGGCGGGGTCTGAGCGAAGCATATCTCGGCACCGATTCCAGACGAGTGGCCCCACCCTGGCGCGCGCCCCTTGGCTGCTTCGCTTTCTGGTATGAAGTTTTGCCTGCCTCGACTCTTCATCACCGTGTGAAAACATGATGTGAGGAATTTTCTTTCTGAGCGCGGGCTTGTCGCGCCGAAGGAAAGCCTGAAAACCGATATCTTGGCTGACGTTAGGGAAAAGATTTCGGTCGTCAAAGGCGAGAACGTCGATGCTGCTGGCCCACTTCGCCACATATGCTCTTAGCCCATGGCATCGCCTATTGTTTATCCAGCCATAGGGAGCGAGCACAAACGCATGTCCCTCAGGGGTTGTCAGCTCGAGGCACTTACGAATTGCGAGGCAATAAAGGTTCGCCCCAAATCCCTTGGCAATTTCCCAATCGAAGCCGAAGGCCTCTGTTGTTGCTCGATTCATCGAAAGATATGGCGGGTTGCTGACGACCAGGTCGAACGTTTCCTCGAGGGTGGAGAAGACATCTCCCTGGAGAGTCCGTACCTTGTAACCGCTTCCGTTCTTTGGAATGCGCGCTACAGCAGATCGTGCGACCTCAGCGCAATGAAGTTCTACCAATATCCCTTTTTTTGTCAGTGCGTTAGCCACCGCGTGGCCAAGGCGCCCATCGCCGGCGAATGCGTCGAGCAAACGAACAGCTCGCCGGGTGCCTCGTGGGACTGATACATGGGATGCGACGAACTCGGCAAAGGAGTCAGCCAGGTCCGCCGGGGTCGGATGCACTCCGACATCGGTCCACAAATCAGTTTCGCGCATGCTTTTGTCGAGATACATCATCGGAATTGTACGGTACGACGGCGGGGACTTTCGACAAGAGCTCGACCGCCCGGACCAGGGTGAGGCTAAGCTTCGACAGGGTCGGTCCGCTCAGCGTGTCTTGTGTGATGAGTCGACGCAGAGTGGGCAGCTCGCCCCTGATCTCCTCCAGTGCGGCGGAGAATTGTCGCATGAGAATCAACTGCGGGCGATTCAAGTACAGGCGTTCGATAATGTACCTGCCGTGACGCTCGTTGCTAACAACGCTCGAGTTCACGTCGACACCTAAAAATGTTGAGTAGTCGATGCCAGCCGGATAAGGGTATTGCAGCGTCGGGTCTTCCGGCCAATCGCTCCCCTTGAATGAGTTGCAAATCGCACAGCAGTAGAACAAGTTATGAATATCATCTACCAGCTTTGGGAACTGCTTCTTCGGCTTGTGATGCTCAACGTGAAAGTTGCGCTCTCCTCCGAACGATCCTTCGTGGATGGCGCAATAAACGCACTGATGCATTCCCTCTTTACGAAGAATAGGTTTCCACTTTGAATAGTTTCCCGCCGTCGGTTGAGCGGTCTTTGACTTGTTGATGAGAATCCATTTCATTTTCGCTGCTCAGTCAGTTCTTCTTAGGCTCTTTAGCGAGCCCTTCGAGAATTCCTTGGATTTCATCTCGTACGAATACAATCTCTTCGGCGAGATCTTTTAGCGTATTGGCACTCTGATCCCGGTC
>NZ_JBFUJE010000530.1:0-2626 GCF_056401535.1 Luteibacter sp. P4_E6
ATCCAGTCTGGTACCGATGATCATCATCGGCGTCCTGTTCTTCATATTCGGCTTCGTCACCTGGCTCAATGGCCCGCTGATCACCTTCGTGAAGCTCGCTTTCAATCTGGACGATGTCGGGGCCTTCCTGGTTCCGATGGCGTTCTACCTGTCGTATTTCTTCCTTGCCCTGCCCTCGTCTTTCATCCTGAAGAAGACCGGCATGAAGAAAGGCATGGGTCTGGGTCTGTTCGTCATGGCGATCGGTGCCGTGTTGTTCGGCCAGTTCGTCACCATGCGCGTCTATCCGGGTGCGCTGACCGGCCTGTTCGTCATCGGTGCTGGCCTTTCGCTGCTGCAGACGGCCTCTAATCCTTACATCTCCATCCTCGGCCCGATCGACAGCGCGGCGCAGCGCATTGCCTTCATGGGCATTTGCAACAAGGTGGCCGGTGCACTCGCGCCCTTCGTCTTCGGCGCGGTGGTGATGAGCAATATCGGCAGCTTCGACAAGCAGATCGCCGCCGCCGGTTCACCGGGCGAGAAGGATGCCCTGCTCGCCGCATTCGCCGCCAAGGTGCACATGCCGTACATGGTGATGGCTGGCCTGCTGGTCGTACTTGCCATCTGGGTGGTTCGCTCCTCGCTGCCTGAAATCAAGCCCTCCGGCGCGAATTCCGAGCGTGCCATCGGCCATGCCAAGGGCAGCATCTTCAGCTTCCCGCACCTGTGGCTCGGCGTGCTCTGCCTGTTCGTCTACGTGGGTGTGGAAGTGATGGCCGGCGACGCCATCGGCACCTACGGCCAGGGTTTTGGCATGACGCCGGAAGACACCAAGCACTTCACCTCGTACACCCTGTTCGCGATGTTGCTGGGTTACATCGCCGGCCTCCTGCTGATCCCGAAGTTCGTCTCGCAGCAGAAGTACCTGGCGCTCTCGGCCATCCTCGGCGTGATCTTTTCGATCGGCACCTATATGACCACCGGGTACACCGCGGTGGGCTTCGTCGCCGCGCTGGGCTTCGCTAACGCCATGATGTGGCCGGCGATCTTCCCGCTGGCGATCAAGGGCCTGGGCGCGCTCACGGAGTTCGGCTCGGCCTTCCTGATCATGGGCATCGCCGGCGGCGCGATCATTCCGGTGGCCTTTGCCCACCTGAAGCAGAGCTACAACTTCCAGGCGGTGTTCCTCTGCCTGATGGTCCCCTGCTACCTGTACATCCTGTACTACGGCGCCGCCGGCCATCGGGTCGGCCAGCACATCAAGGACTAAAGTCCGCCTTCGCTACGTAACGGCCATCCGCTAGGATGGCCGTCTTGCTATTGAGGGTCCGAGATTGCGTAGCCCTACCATCAAGGACGTGGCCGAGCGGGCCGGCGTGTCACTCAAGACCGTCTCCCGTGTCATCAACCACGAGCCATCCGTTCATGCGCGCACCCGTGACAAGGTGCAGCGTGCCATCGATGCACTCGACTACCAGCCCGACCAGGCGGCGCGCAGCCTGCGCAGCGCCAGGACTTACGCGCTGGGCCTGGTGTATGACAACCCCAACGCCCACTACGTCATTGCCATGCAGAATGGCGTGCTGTCGGTGTGCCGGGAGCGTGGCTTCGGCCTGCAGATCCATCCCTGCGACTCGTCGGCGCCCAAGCTGGCCGAGCAACTGAGCGACCTGGTGCGGCGTAACCGCCTGGCCGGCCTCGTGCTCGCCCCGCCCATGTCCGAGCAGCCGCAGTTGCTGGCGACGCTGACCGAACACAAAATTCCCTTCGTGCGGATCATCTCCGCGCGCCAGGATCCCAAGGACGGCTGGCCCTGTGTCTTCGTCGACGACCGCGATGCCGCCTACGCGATTACCGAGCACCTGATCCAGCTGGGTCACCATCGGATCGGCTTCCTCTGGGGCGGCAAGGAGCATCGTTCCAGCCCCGAGCGGTATCAGGGCTACGAGGACGCGCTGCGCGAATACGGGCTGCCGGTCGACAAGAAGCTGGTGGTCGAGGGCGATTACTCCTTCGACGATGGCTTCCGCGGCGCGCGCAAGTTGCTTGCCCTGAAGGAGCCGCCCACCGCCATCTTCGGTTCGAACGACGAGATCGCCGCCGGTGTTCTTGCGGCGGCACGCTCAGGCGGTGTCGATGTGCCGTGGGAGCTTTCCATCGCCGGTTTCGAGGACAGTCCGTTCTCCAAGCAGTCGTGGCCGGCGTTGACTACCGCGCGGCAGAACACCGAAGAGATTGGTCGCCACGCGGCGCAGCGTCTCATTGCGGAACTCGAGCGGGATGGCGACGAGCACATCATCGAGAACGAGGGCTTCAGCCCCGATCTTGTGGTGCGTGGGTCGACGGCGCCGAGGCGGCTGTGAACCTTACCCATCCTGTCGGCGAGGACAGCGCCTTGTAGGAGCCGATTTGCGGTGGTCTAATTTTCCTGGACACCCATGTAGGAGCAAAATCCCTACCGAGGTGAATCATGGGATATCGACCGATCGACCCGGCGCTCAAGCGCCGGGCGGTGTGTTTAGTACTGGATGAGAACCGCTCCGTGCCTGCCGTGTGCGGGCTGCTTGGGCTTGGCCCGACGGCTTTGCGGCGCTGGGTCGAGCAGGAGCGGCAGCTGCGTGCCACGCCGCCACCGACGCCCGAG
>NZ_JBFUJE010000531.1:0-2624 GCF_056401535.1 Luteibacter sp. P4_E6
GACCTTGGCGGTCTTGCCGGCGAGGTCCGCGTTACGGAAGTCTTCCGGGAAAGCCACGTCCTGAACCAGGTCTTCGCCGGCGGAACGGCCGGTGAGGGCCTCGTCGAGCGCCTTGAACAGGGTGCCCGAGCCGAGCACGCTACCGGCACGCTCCAGGCCTTCGGTCGGGAAGCGGTAGTCACCGGCTTCGGCGGAGTACTCAAACATGACGAAATCGCCGTCCTTGGACGCGCGAGCCACCTCGTCGAAGCTGCGGCGCTGCGTACGAAGGGTCTCGATCATCTTGTCGATGTCGGTGTCCTTGACCTCAGCCTTCGGGCGCGCGATTTCCAGCGCGGCGACGTCGATGACCGGGAACTCCGGCATGATCTCGAAGACGGCGGTGTAGGCGATCTCGCCGTTCTCGGCGTTACCCGTGGTATCCACCGCCGGATTGGCGATCGGCTGGAGCTTTTCCTGCTCGACGGCCTGGCGCAGCGTGGAACCGATCAGCTCGGACAGCGCCTCGCCACGGACCTGCGCGCCGAAGCGCTGCTTGATCACGTTGGTGGGAACCTTGCCGGGACGGAAGCCCTTCAGACGCACCGTGCGACCCATTTCCGCGATGCGCTGGCTGACCTGCGACTCGAGGCGCTCAGCCGGGAACTTCACCGTGAGCTTGCGCCCGAGCTTGCCGACATTCTCAACCGAAACCTGCATGACCTCTCCTGAAACCACCACGAGTGTGGCGCGATGGGGTGAAAAACCCCGCAAATGACTGCCCATTCTACGTTTTGCCCCTCTACCGCCGCAACAGGCGTCAGGCGGGCGTCCAACGCCTCGGACCACCGCCATCAGCCGCCAGCGTGTCGCCCGGATTGGCCAGGGCACACGCCGTCAGCGAAAGGCAGCCGCAGCCGATGCATTCGGTCAGTTTTTCTTTCAGATTCATCAGCTGAATGATCCGATCCTCAAGCTCTTCCTGCCATGCCGCCGACATCTGCGCCCACTCCTCACGGCTGGGCGTCCTCTCATCCGGCAGGGTGGAAAAGGCCCGCCGCACGGCCTCCAGCGGGATGCCGACCCGCTGGGCGACCCGGATCACCGCGATCCGACGGAGTACGTCGCCTGCGTAGCGCCGCTGATTCCCGGATGTTCGCAGGCTCCGGATCAGCCCTTTTCGTTCATAAAAGTGCAGCGCCGAGACCGCCACACCGGCGCGCTTCGCCGCGTCGCCCACGCTCAATTCGCGCATCGCTTGACCTCAACCAAAGTTGAGGTCCCATCCTGCTCGCCCCAGACGCCGCACGCAAGCGTGCGAAACTCCCGATCCCCAAGGAAGAAAGAATGAATGTGGGCATGTCGAACCCAGACCTTACCCAGCCTTCGGCGACACCCCACGCCGAAGGCATCCTCTCCCCGACCTACCGAGCCGCAACGATCGGCATGGTCGCGCTGATCTCCCTGCTCGCCTTCGAGGCACTGGCCGTGACGACGGCCATGCCGACGGTCGCCCGTGAGCTGGACGGCCTTCGCCTGTACGCCCTCGCCTTCGGCGGACTCCTCGCGACCAGTGTCATCGGCATGGCCCTCTCGGGACGTTGGAGCGACCGCAAAGGACCCGCCCCTGCCGTCTGGACCGGCCTGGTCGGCTTCGTGGCCGGCCTGCTGATCGCGGGTTTCGCCCACAACATGCCCACCCKGATCGTGGGTCGGTTGGTACAGGGCCTCGGAGCGGGCTGCCTGTCGCCTGCCCTCTACGTGATCGTTGCGCGCCTGTATCCGGACCACCTCAGGCCGAAAGTCTTCGCCTCGTTCTCCGCGGGGTGGGTCGTACCCGCCCTGATCGGACCGGCGATCAGCGGCGCCATCGTCGAGCACTTCGGTTGGCGCTGGGTGTTCCTTGCGGTGCCCCTGCTTGCCCTGCCCGCTGCGGCAGCGCTTCGTGGCGCATTGAGCTCCCTTGCACCGCCAACGCACGTCCAGGAAGAGAAGCCTGGTCGCATGATGAACGCCATCGGTGCTTCCGTCGGTACGTGCCTGCTGTTCGTCGCCGGGCAGGAACAGGGGTGGATCGCCGTCGCCCTCTTCGTGCCCGCCGTCGCCCTGATCATCGGATGTGGACGCCAGCTGCTACCCACCGGCACGTTACGCGCGGCGCGCGGACTACCGGCAGTCATCGCGTTACGTGGTGTCGCTGCCTCGGCCTTCTTCGGTGCCGAAGCCTTCCTGCCACTCGTGTTCTCGCAGCAACATGGTCTGTCGCCTACGTGGTCTGGTCTCGCTATCAGCGTCGGCGCGATCGGTTGGTTCTCGGGCTCGTGGTACCAGGGCCATTACGCAACGATTTCGCGACAGGCCCTGCTTACACGTGGCACGGCGCTCATGGTGTTCGGCGTGATCACCGCGTCGCTCGCTACGTTTCCATGGATGCCGGTGTTCGCCGCTGTGCTGGGATGGCTACTGACCGGCCTGGGCATGGGCATGCTCTACGGCACCGTCGCCGTTCTCGCACTTTCCATGTCGGGCGAGCACGAACAGGGCAGCAACAGTTCGGCGCTGCAGCTGTGCGAATCATTGATGGTCGCCACCACGCTGGCGATCGGCGGTACGTTATTCGCCGCACTGCTGAATGCGTCGCATAC
>NZ_JBFUJE010000532.1:0-2609 GCF_056401535.1 Luteibacter sp. P4_E6
GTGCGCAGGGCATCCGTCAGATAGGGATGCAACGTGGCAGGCAGATCGGAGCGCGCCATGTCATGGCGTAGTTCGATGAGGGCGCGGCCGGTTTCGTGCACGGCCAGCGCCCAGGCGATCAGCGCACGCGAATCGGCACTGCCCGGCTCAGTCTGCGCGACCACTTGGCTGACGAGGTCGTGGTTCACGCTCTCAAAGCGATGACGCAGGCCGGGCAGCGGCGCTTCGGCGGCAAGTGCCACCTGGCCGCGAAGGCGCGCAAGCTGGCGGCGACGCAACCACGCGCTACCGATCGCCGGCGGAATCACCACGAAGGAGACCGCTGCCGCGCCCAGGCCGACGACTTGCGCGATGGCATCGTTAATGAAGTGCGCGGGGTCGTACACCTGGGTGTTCTTCAACGCGAGGATGTAAGCCAGGCCCATGGCCCAGCCCAGCCCGTACGACGCGAGGCACTGGCTCATCATCATGACCAGCCCGACCGCTAGGAAGGGCGCAATGCCGATCACCAGCAAGGCATACCCATCCACCTGGGTAAGCACGAAGAACTCGCAGACGAATGCTGCCGCCATGCCCGAGAGGTAGCCGAGCATCACCATCCAGGTGACACGCGTCGGGTTGGGGATGGTCGCAAACAGCCCGGCGAAGACGGTGGCGAGCAGCATGGCGCTTGAGCCGAGCGGCCACGCGCTGCCGATCCAGAAGGCGCCGAGGGCGAGCATGGTCAGCGTGGCGCGCACCGTGGCGAGCCCGGCGCCGAGAAAATCGTTGCCGCGATCGAAGCGCACCCGCTCGCCCGACGCGGCGATGACGCGCGGTGCCTGCAGCGACGCTGCGGCATCGACATACGCGTGCAGTTCGTCGACAAAGCGTGCCAACAGGGACGCACCGGTATCGAAGTCGCGGATATCCTGCGCGTCGGTCAGCGAGTCCCGGAGGGGCACCGTCTGCGTGCGCATGGCCTCGCGGGCCGCGACCAGTCGCGGCAGCAATTCGCGCGCGATCACGCCGGCCTCGATCGGCGCATCGAGCGCCGTTCCGATAGGCGCGTACAGACGAAGAAGCATGCCGGCGGCGAGATCACGGTGCGCCCGCTTCAGGCGATTGATCAGATGGTGCAGCGACTGGAAGCTGGTCGAGGCCGCCATGAAGCGTTGATTGAACAAGCGCAGGTGACCGCTGCGTGCGCGCGCCTCGGCGTCTTCGAAGATCACCGAACTGCGCAGGTCTTCGAACGACACCGCCGCGCGCACAAAGCGCAGATGCGCGTTCTCCATCGCCTCGCGCGCGATGACGCCGCGCGTACTGTCACGCACGAAGCCCACGAAGTTTGAGAACTGCTCGCGGGCGGCGCGACGCAACACGTCGCGCATGCGGCTCGGGAAGACGATGTCGTTGACGACGCCGCTGACAGCCAGGCCCAACAGCACTTCGCTGATGCGCGCCCACGACGAATCGAAGACGCCGGGCGGATTGTCGATCACGGGAATGGCGACGATGGCGGCCGTGTAGCCGCCAAGAACGAAAGCGTACGACTTGAAGTTGCGATAGAGCGTGGCACCACCGGCGCAGACACCGATCCACAAGGAAAGGGCGAGCAGGAAGAGGTCGCGCTGCTGCGGAAACGAGGCCACGATGGTGATCGCCGCCGCTGCGCCGGCAAGCGTGCCGATGGCGCGATAGAAGCTCTTCGCCAGCACCATGCCCGACTGGCGATTCGCGACGATGACCGTGGTCAGCATGGCCGTCGAAGGCGCCGGCAAGGCGAAGCGCATCGCGATCCACCCCGTGAGGAAGAATGCGATCAGCGTCTTCACGACGAACAGCCACACGGAGGCTTCCTCGCGCAGGGTCTCGACGACGACCTGGCGGGTGACGGGTGGCGTGATGGTGAGATCGGACGCAGACATGGCGAGTACTACTTATTCCCCGTATCCGGCGAGCATCTTCTTCAGCAAGACTTCGAGCTGGGCCTGCTCCGTGGCATCGAGCTTGCGCGTCTGGCGGAAAAGCAGGGCGACGATGTCCGGGAGGAAGCTTTCGATCAGCGCGATGCCCTCGGGCGTCAGCGTCAGCGTGACCTTGCGACGGTCGTCTTCGCTCGAGGCGCGCGCGACATAGCCCTTCTCGCAGAGTTGCGTGGTCAGGCGGGTGACGTTGGCCGATTTCTCGCCGGCAGCATCGGCCAGCTGCGACGGGTTGAGCGAGTTGTCCGGCGAGCCATACATCATCATGAGGATGTTGTATTCGGGATGGTTGAGCCCGTAGGGCTTCATCACCGCGTTGGCCTCGTCGTGGATCTCCTTGTAGAGATGCTTGATCAGCCGGACAAGCGCGGCGGGGTCGCGCGGGAAGCCAGGGTACTTCGAGCGGGTGACCTGGAGCCGGGCTTCGGTGGGGGCGAAATCGCTCATGAGGGATCCTGTTGGCGGATTGCCTCATAAGTATATAGTTCAGACATGAATAATCGATATATGTTCTATTTCTTATTTCTTACGAATTCACGTCACAGCCAACTCTTCGTAGGCGGCCCAGTGAACGGAGCTCCGGCTTCTACCCCGACCAATTACTAACTTTCCGGCGACGCCGATAAGCGCACCTATCAGTAC
>NZ_JBFUJE010000533.1:0-2609 GCF_056401535.1 Luteibacter sp. P4_E6
GTTCCAGGACGGCTACAGCCTGGTCGGTCGCCTCGGCCTGCAGTTGGCGACCTCGTCGCTGGTCTCCAGCGAACAGTACGCAGCCGGTGGCGACAGCACCGTGCGCGGTTACCTCGAAGCGGAAGAAACCGCCGACCACGGCGTCATCGGGTCGCTCGAACTGCGCACGCCGTCCATCGCCCAACACATCGGCGGCTGGGTGAACGACTGGCGCTTCCACGCCTTCGTGGATGCCGCGCACCTGGCGCTGATGAACGCCTTGCCCCAGCTGATCGACCAGAACAACCCGGATGCCGGCAGCACGCGCGTGAACAGCTACGACCTGTCCAGCGTCGGCGTCGGTACCCGTTTCCAGGTTTTCAACATCGCCACCGGTTCGTTCGAGGTGGCCTATCCGTTCAACAACGGGCAGGCCACGCGTGCGCACGACACTCGCATCCATTTCTCACTCAAAGCGGATCTCTGACCGGCAGGTCGGACCATAGACTCCAGGGGTATCACCGTGACTCGAATCTTGTTACTGACCTGCTTGCTGATCCTCGGCTGGGTGCCTGCGGCACACGCCGAGACCTCGTGGTGGAACCAGGACTTTTCCTTCCGCAAGGCCATCACCATCGACACGACGGCCAAGGGCGGCAACGTCACCACGGCGGTCGGCCGCACGCCGTTGCTGGTTCGCCTGCACTCGGGCAACTTCACCTTCGACGGTGTCTCGGAGTCCGGTGCGGACGTCCGCTTCGTTGCCGCCGATGACAAGACGCCGCTGAACTTCCAGATCGAGAGCTTCGATCCGGTGCTAGGCGTGGCCCTGATCTGGGTGGACGTGCCGCAGGTGGCCGCGGACTCCCAGCAGCAGATATGGATGTACTACGGCAACGCGAWGGCGCAGGGCGGCGAGAAGGGCGGTGCGGTGTTCGACGCCGACTACGCCGCCGTCTACCACTTCGAAGAACCCGCCGGCACGCCGCCGCACGATRCCACCGCCTACGGCAACCATGCCGTCGGTAACGACATCGCTGGCGTGGACGGCATCATCGGCAAGTCGGCCCGCTTCGACGGTTCGAAGATCGTGACGCTGCCGGGCAGCGTGTCGATGAATGTCGCCGAGGGCGGCACGTTCACCTTCAGCACCTGGATCAAGCTGGACGCGATCGCCGATGGCCGCGCGCTGGTTTACGCCCGCCGCCAGGGCGACCTGAAGCTACTGATCGGCCTCGACCATGGCGTGCCCTTCGTGCAGACGGGCGACGCCACCAGCACCGCCGGTGAGCCGATCAAGGCCGGTGCCTGGACGCACCTCGCTGTCACGGCCGCTGGCGACGACATCGAGCTCTATGTGGACGGTAAGCCGTACGCCAAGCTGGCAGCGAAGCTGCCGGCGATGACCAGCCAGGCCACGCTCGGTGGCGATATTGCCGGGCAGACCGAAACCTTCGTGCCGTTCACCGGACAGATGGACGAAGTGCGCCTGTCGCGCATCGCCCGCCCGGCGACGCTGATCGCGGTGGACGCACAGACCCAGGGCGCGGAATCGAAGCTGCTGGCCTATGGCGCCGACGAGAAGCAGTCGGGCGTGGGCTTCGGCTACTTCGGCATCATCGTCAAGTCGGTCACCGCGGACGCCTGGTCGATCATCGGCATCCTGATGATCATGGCCGTGCTGTCCTGGGTGGTGATGTGGCAGCGTGCTTCGTACGTGAATCGCGTGACGAACGCGAACGAAGATTTCCTCGAGGCCTTCCGCCAGCAGGGTCGCAATATCCTCGCGCTGTCGCGCGATCCCACCGCATCCCGTCTGGAAGACGCGTCGCTGTACCGCCTGTATAAGGTCGGCGCTGGCGAAGTGTGGAATCGCCGCGACGCGGACGGTCATGACCATATCGCGGCGGAATCCATCGAAGCGATCCGCGCCACCATGGATTCGGTGCTGGTGCGTGAGAACCAGAAGCTCTCCAAGTCGATGGTGCTGCTGACCATCGCCATCTCCGGCGGTCCCTTCCTCGGCCTGCTCGGTACCGTGGTCGGCGTCATGATCACCTTCGCGGCGATTGCCGCGGCCGGCGACGTCAACGTCAATGCCATCGCGCCGGGTATCGCCGCCGCGCTGCTGGCCACGGTGGCCGGTCTGTTCGTCGCGATCCCCGCGCTGTTTGGCTACAACTACCTGCTGATCCGCAACAAGAACGTCACCGCGAACATGCAGGTGTTCGTCGACGAGTTCGTGACTCGCCTGGCGGAACAGCAGCGCGCCACCCACCCGTCGGCCGTCGCGGCCTGAGGAACGGATCATGCGCGCGCAAGACGAAGACAAACCGTACGACGACATCAACATCACGCCCATGCTCGACCTGGCGTACGTGTTGCTCGTGATCTTCATCATCATGACCACCGCGTCGGTGCAGGGCATCAAGGTGAACCTGCCCAAGGCCAGTGCCGCGGTGAGCATGGCCAAGCCGCAGACCAAGGCGATCACGATCTCGGAATCGGGTCAGATCTTCCTCGACGCCTATCCGGTCACGATCGGTGAGCTCGAGGAGCGTCTTCGCTCGCTGAAGGCGATCACCCCGGATTTCCCGGTGGTGGTGAAGGGCGATTCGACGGTCCAGTAC
>NZ_JBFUJE010000534.1:0-2608 GCF_056401535.1 Luteibacter sp. P4_E6
CACTGGTATAAAGGCGGCTCCGCAAACGTCCGCGCCGCAAGGGCGCCACGTATCGCGGGTCGTCGAACGATGCCGAAAGCTTGCGTTCGAAGATCTACCGTCTTCTCGTACAGGATCGCCTTCTGGCGATTCGAATTACCTTTGAAAGGGAGTTACGTAATGAATAAAACCGACCTGATCGCCGCCATTGCTGAAAAGGCTGAACTGTCGAAGGCTGACGCCGGCAAGGCGCTCGAAGGCCTGATCGAAGCCGTAAAGGACACCCTCAAGAAGGGTGAAGACGTCGCCCTCGTCGGCTTCGGCACTTTCAAGCTGCGCAGCCGCGCTGCCCGCACGGGCCGCAACCCGCGCACGAACGAAGAGATCAAGATCCCGGCGTCCAAGGTTCCGGCCTTCACGGCTGGCAAGGCGCTCAAGGATCACGTAAACTAAGTAGTCTTACCGGGGTGCTTAGCTCAGCGGTAGAGCGTCGCCTTTACACGGCGCTGGTCGGGGGTTCGATCCCCTCAGCACCCACCAACGGTAAGTGGAGYGGTAGTTCAGTCGGTTAGARTGCYGGCCTGTCACGCCGGAGGTCGCGGGTTCGAGYCCCGTCCRCTCCGCCAATCTGCAAAGGCGCCCGTGTGGCGCCTTTGTTTTATCTACCGTCGGTAAGGATTTGCCGACGCCACCTGTGCGAGTCGCATCATGCTGCAAGCCCTGCGTAACAAGATCCACGGTTGGCCCGCGGCCATCGTCCTAGGCGTTTCGGTGTTCGCCGTTGCCTTCTTCGGCATCGAGTCGTACTTCGTATCGCGGGTCGATACGTACGTGGCGAAAGTGGGCCACCACGAGATCTCGCAGCAAGACTGGCAAAACAGGATGAACGAGCTGCGTCAGCAGATCGCGCAGAATCCGAATGCCCCGTTCACCGTTGCCGATCTCGAGAAACCCGAGCTCAAGCAGCAGGTGCTCGACGGCATGATCGCGAAGGTGCTGTTGGAAAAGGCCAATACCGATCTCGGCCTCCAGGTTTCCGACGCCAGCGTGCGCGAAACCATCGGTGCCGATCCCGGCTTTGCCGTGAACGGGCAGTTCAGCGCCGACGCCTACAAGGCCATTCTTTCCATGCAGGGCATGAGCCCCGCCATGTACGAGTCCAAGGTCCGCGCGGACCTCGGCAACCAGATCATTCCGCAGGCGATCTACACGACGACCCTGGTCAGCGACGCCGATGTCGATGGGTTCTTCCGCCTCCAGCTCCAGCAGCGCGACCTGCGCTTCGTGGAGCTGCCGCGCCCGTCCCTGACGGACGCCACGGTGGCCGATGCGGACATCGACGCGTTCTACAAGTCGCATGTAGCCGACTACACCACGCCCGAGCAGGTCTCGGTGCAGTATCTCGAAGTGAAGCAGGCCGACCTCAAGCTCGGTGAGCCGACCGACGCCCAGCTTCACGAGTTCTACGACAAGTTCAAGCAGCGTTATGCGCAGCCGGAGCAACGTCAGGTCTCGCATATCCTCATCGACGTGCCCAAGAACGCCACGCCCGACCAGCAGAAGGCTGCGCTCGAGAAGGCGAAGAAGATCGCCGCCGAAGCCACTCCGGAGAACTTCGCCAAGCTCGCCGCCGAGAACTCGGAAGATCTCGGTTCCAAGCGCAGCGGCGGCGATCTCGGCTGGCTGGAAAAGGGTGTCGCTAACGCTGCCTTCGATACCGCGCTCTTCGGCATGAAGAAGGGTGAGATCACGAAGGAGCCGGTGCTTTCGCCGGAAGAGGGCTACCACATCATCTGGTTGCGCGATGCCCGCGAGGGCGACGCCAAGCCGTTCGCCGATGTGCGCGCGCAGCTTGCCGCGGACTGGGCGAAGGGCGAGGGCGAGCGCCTCTACAACGAGCGCGCCGGCCAGCTGGCCGACCTTGCCGAGCGCAACCCGGGTTCGCTCGACGCTGCCGCGAAGGAACTCGGTGTCGAGATTCGCACCACTCCGATGTTCGGTCGCCAGGGCGGCGAAGGCCTGACCGCCGATCCGAAGTTCGTCGCCGCCGCTTTTGCGGATGACGTACTCAACCAGGGCAACAACTCCTCGCTGGTGCAGGTCGACAAGGGCGACGCCATCGTCATGCACCTGTCCAAGCATGCCGTCGCCACGCCGAAGAACCTGGCCGACGTGCGTGACYTGATTCGTCAGCGCATCCTCGACGAGCGTGTCGACGCGGCGGCGAAGAAGAAGGCTGACGAGCTCGTCGCGCAGCTGGCCAAGGGTGGCGATATCGCTGCGCTCGCCCAGGCGCCGGTGCACACGGTTCCCGGTCTCGAACGCAGCAAGCTCGCCGCGACGAAGGACGTACCGCAGCCCATCCTGCAGCGCGCCTTCACGCTGCCGCATCCGGTCGACGGCAAGCCCAGCTGGTCGGTCGTGCAGACCGGTGGCGGCACCTATGCCGTTGTCGCTGTCGACAAGGTCACGGACGGCGATCTTTCCAAGATCGCCAAGACCGACCGCGATGGCCTGCGTGGCCAGATGACCGACGCGATGGCCAAGGCCGCGACGATCGAATACGTCGAGGCCCTCAAGGCCCGCGGCGATATCAAGATCGCCCAGGACCGCATGTAAGCCTGGGAAG
>NZ_JBFUJE010000535.1:0-2599 GCF_056401535.1 Luteibacter sp. P4_E6
GCTTAACGCCGTGTGCACCGGTGCCCGCGTCGACAGCGCCACGCTCTACGTCACCAACGCCACCGGCGAGCAGACTGACTTCGTCACCATCGAGCTGACCGAGGGCGTGATGATCACCTCGGTGTCCACCGGTGGCAGCGGCGGCGACGAGCGCCTGACAGAGAACATCACCCTGCATTTTGGCAAGTTCAAGTACTCGTTCCAGCCCCAGGACGACAAGGGCAAGGCGACGGGCGGCACCAAGGACTTCACCTACGACATGCAGCAGGTGAAGGGCACGGCCTGATCGCAGCATGGCTGAGCTGACCACCCAGGAGCGGCTGCAACCTTCGTTATTGGATCGGTTGCGCGACGACGAACCCCACGTCGCGCAGGAAAGCCGGGACAAGCGCGTCATCACGGCGGCGCGCCTGCGCGAATACGTCGTGCGTGACCTGGGCTGGTTGTTCAACTGTACGCGGCACTGGTCATCGGATGAGCTGGCTGGGATGCCGTATGTCGAGGCTTCTGTCCTCGACTACGGCATCCCGGACCTGACCGGTGCTGCCATCGCAGGGCTGGATATCGAAGTGCTTCGTCAGCGCATCCGCGCGGCGATCGCAAACTTCGAGCCTCGTCTGGACCCCGCCACGCTGCACGTCGATGTCCGGGCCGACACTGCGCGGATGGACCGCCTGACGCTGTCCTTCAGCATCGAATCGACGATGTGGGCGCAACCGTTGCCCCTCAACCTTTACCTGAAGACCGAGGTCGACCTGGAAACCGCACGTTTCAGTGTCTTCGACGGCCTCGGCTGAGCCCATGGATCCCAGACTCCTCCGTTACTACAACCAGGAACTCCAGCACGTCCGTGAAACGGGTGCCGAGTTCGCCAGCGCGTATCCCAAGATCGCCGGCCGCCTGGGCATGGAGGGCATGGAGTGCGCGGATCCGTATGTAGAGCGTCTGCTGGAAGGCTTCGCCTTCCTGTCCGCGCGCGTCCACATGAAGATGGATGCACAGCATCCTGTCTTCACCCAACACCTGTTGCGCATGCTTTACCCGCAGTACCTCGCGCCGGTGCCGTCGATGACGGTGGTTGAGATGTCGCCAGACAGCGGCGAGACCCTGCCGGGCGAAGGCCATCTCGTGCCGCGCGGCACCGCACTACGTAGCCAGATCGGTTTCGGCGAGCGCACGGCGTGCGAGTACCGCACCGCCCATGCGGTGAACCTGCTGCCTCTGTCGCTTGACGAGGCACGCTATTTCTCCAGTCCTGCCGCGATCGCAGCGGCGGGTCTGGGCGTGCCGCCAGGGAGCAGCCCGCGCGCGGCATTGCGCGTGCGCTTCAAACTTGACGCCGGCGTCCAGCTGGATGCGCTCGCTTTCGATGAACTGCCCGTGTTCTTTGCCGGTACCGGTGACCTTGCCAGTCTGCTGTACGAACAGGTGCTGGGTAACGGCATGGGCTTTTCCGTCGTCGCAGGCGATGCCGTCCGACACACGACGCAGGCGAGCATCGAGCCGCGGGGTTTCACCGACGCGGAGGCGCTCCTGCCGGTAAGCGATCGCTCGTTCAGCGGCTACCGCCTGCTGCAGGAATACTTCGCTTGCCCGCAACGCTTCCAGTTTGCGGCGTTCACCGGGCTGCGCCGTCTCCTTCCGAGGTCCAGTGCGACGGTGTTCGACATCGTGATCTGGCTGGACCGCGCCGCGGCCCGGCTGGACAAGGCGGTCGATGCCTCGTACCTGCGTCTTTTTTGCACACCGGCGATCAACCTTTTTCCGCGGCGATCCGATCGTGTCCACCTTCGCGAGGGCGCCGCCGAGTACCACGTGCTTGCTGACCGCACGCGGCCGATGGACTTCGAGGTGGTCGACGTCGAGGACGTGCAGGGATTCGGCGACAGCCAGGAGCCTGAGCAGAGCTTCTTCCCGTTCTATGGCGGCAATGCGCGGACATGGCATCAATCCGCGGCAGCGTTCTACACGCTGCGTCGCGAACCGCGCGTGGCGTCGCAGCGGCAACGCCGTGAAGGGTCGCGTTCGAGCTATGTCGGCGGCGAAGTCTTTCTCGCGCTGGTCGATGGACGCGAGGCGCCGTACGCAAGCAGCCTGCGCCAGTTGGGCATGCGCTTGCTGTGCACTAACCGGGATCTGCCGTTGCATATGCCGGTGGGGAAGGGTGCGACGGATTTCATGCTCGACACCGACGCGCCCGTGCGTTCGATCCGCTGCGTGGCAGGGCCGACGCGCCCACGCGCCGCGATGGCGGAGGGGCAGGGCGCGTGGAAGCTGATCAGTCACCTGCAACTGAATTACCTCTCGCTGCTGGAACACGACGACGGCGCGGCTGCGCTGCGCGAGATGCTCCTTCTCTATAGCGACGAGTACGACGCGTCCTCGCGCCGCCTGATCGAGGGGCTGCGCGACGTACGCTCGGCACCCATCGTGCGTCGCCTTCCCATCGAGGGACCGGTCACCTATGGCCGCGGCCTCGAGATCCGCCTGACCTGTGAGGACCGCGCCTTCGAAGGCACTGGCGCCTTCCTGTTCGGCTCGGTCAGGCAGAACTTCTTCGCCCGGTACGTTTCGTTGAACTCCTTCACCGAGACCGTGC
>NZ_JBFUJE010000536.1:0-2579 GCF_056401535.1 Luteibacter sp. P4_E6
CCATAAGGACATGAAGATCGGCTACTTCGCCCAGCACACGGTGGAAAGCCTGCATGAAGGCTGGAGCGCGTTCGACCATCTTCAGGAGAAGGCGCCTAACGCCGGCGCACAGGTGCTGCGCGACTATCTGGGTACCTGGAACTTCCCGGCCGATCGCGTCTTCGAACCGGTCGACAAGTTTTCCGGTGGCGAGCGCGCGCGTCTCGCCCTGGCGCTGATCGCGTGGGACAAGCCGAACCTGTTGCTGCTCGACGAGCCGACCAACCATCTCGACCTCGACATGCGCGAAGCGCTGGCCGATGCGCTGGCCGAATTCGACGGCGCGCTGGTGCTGGTCTCGCATGATCGCCACCTTCTTGGCATGGTCTGCGACGAGTTCTGGCGCGTGGCTGACGGCAAGGCAGAGGCGTTCGATGGCGACCTCGACGACTACGCCAAGTGGTTGCGCACGCGTGGCACCACGCGCAAGACCGCGGCTGTCGCCTCGGCACCGCAGAACGCGCCGGTGCAGGAAGCGGCCAAAGAAAAGCGCAAGCTCAGCGCCGACGAGCGTGAGAAGGAAAAGCCGTTGCGCGCCCGGGTGAAGAAGATCGAGACGCTGATCGCGACCATGGACAAGGAACTCACCGACATTGAAAGCAAGCTCGCTGATCCGACCGTTTATGGCGGCAGCACCGCAGACCTGATGAAGCTCGGTCAGCGCCAGGCCGAAGTGCGTGGCGAGAAAGAAGCACTTGAGCTGGAATGGCTCGGGATCCTGGAACAGATCGAGGTCTGAGCATGAGCGCTGCCCTCAACGTGCTGCTGCCGAGTCGCGAGAAACTTCGCTACGTGCCCGCCTTCGCGGCGTGGCTGGCACGCGGCACGACGTTGTCCGCTGCCATGCCCGGCTACTTCGTGGCCATGGCGGAGCAGTTCCGCTGGCCGAGCGGGCCGCTGCCGGCGGCTGCGCTCATCCGTCAGTCCGTGGCGGGTGATGCCGGCGACGCCTTGTGGCTCTCGGCGGACCCCGCCTGGGTGCAGCCGGAACTCAACGGCGCGCGACTGCTTGCCTGCGGCAACCTTGGTTTGCGCCTGGAAGAGTCGATGGCGCTGGTCAACGCGCTTGCCGAGACGTTCGAAGCCGAAGGCATGAAGCTGCTCGTCGGCGATTCGCAGCACTGGCAGTTGCGTCTGCCGACCTATGTGGACGTGCCCTCGTTCCCCGAGCCGGAGGAAGCACTGGGGGCGGACCTGTTCGAACAGCTGCCCAAGGGCGAGGAAGGCCGCCGCTGGCGCGCGCTGATCAATGAGGCGCAGGTGGTACTGCACAACCACCCGGTCAACGCCGCGCGTGTCGCGCGTGGCCTGCCGCCGGTCAACAGCGTATGGCTATGGGGCGCCGGTGCGTTGCCTGATTGGGTCGAGTGCGGTCTGGGTCGCATCTATAGCGACGATTTGCTTGCGTGGGCGCTGGGTCACCGCGCGAACGTGGACGTGCAACCACGCTCAGCCTTCGCGCAATCTGGCGGATCTTCTGTAGGAGCCGCTTCAGCGGCGATGGGTGCTGGCGGCAAGGTTGCTATCGCCGATAAATCGGCTCCTACAAAAAGCGTAGGCACTGACGAGGTGCCTTACAGCCTGCTCGACCTCCAGGACATCCAGCCCGCCGAATTCGAACAGGTCTGGTGGCCCAACATCGAAGCACGCCTCGACGCCGGCACCGAAATCCGCATCGCCTTCGCCGATGGCGTTCGCATGGTCATACGCAAGAGCCACCGCCTGCGCTTCTGGCGCAAGGCATGACGGCGCGCGTCTGGCGTCAGCGTCACGTCGCCACCGCGCCGAGCGGCTGGCCGCCCCATGTTCATCCGGTGATCCAGCGCATCTACGCGGCGCGTGGTGTACCCACGCCTGAGGGTGCCGAGCATCGTCTTGCCAGGATGCTGTCACCGACCCTGCTTGGCGGCATGGACGCGGCGGTCGCCTTGCTGATGGAAGCCATCGCGAGCGACAGGCACATCGTCATTGCGGGAGATTACGACTGCGACGGCGCCACCGGTACAGCCGTGGCCGAGCGTGGCCTGCGGCTATTGGGCGCACGGCACGTCCGTCACGTGGTGCCCAATCGCTTTGTCCACGGTTATGGCCTGAGCGAAGCACTGGTCGCTTCGCTGGACCCGTCGCCTGATCTCATCGTCACCGTCGACAACGGCGTGGCGAGCGTCGCAGGTGTCGCCGCCGCCCGCGCCCGTGATATCGACGTGTTGATCACGGACCATCATCTGCCAGGAGACACCTTGCCCGACGCCAACGCCATGGTGAACCCGAACCTCGTAGGCGACGGTTTCCCGAGCAAGGCGCTCGCCGGCGTCGGTGTGATGTTCTATCTGTTGCTGGCGCTTCGGGCCGCAATGCGCGACGCCGGTCACTTCGCCGACGGCGAACCGGACCTGAGCGCGCTGCTCGATCTCGTGGCGCTGGGTACCGTGGCCGATCTGGTGCCGCTGGATTTCAACAATCGCGTGCTCGTGGAAGCGGGCCTGAAACGCATGCGCGCCGGGAAAGCCTGCGCCGGTATCACGGCGTTGATCGAAGCG
>NZ_JBFUJE010000537.1:0-2560 GCF_056401535.1 Luteibacter sp. P4_E6
CGACTGGCCCATCAGATTGCCGAATACATGCCCGGCCGTGAGGGCGGTGCCGGTCGCGCCGGTGTCGGCGGTGCGCTTCTCGGCGGCATCGTCGGCTCATTGTTGAGCCGCGACGACAACTGACGGGGCTCGATCGGAATCCGCATCCTGTAACCAAACAGGCRTCCGTACCGAATAGCCAGAGTTGCTTTCCCTCTGACCCCGGCCCGGACTCGCATGACATGCCTCTGAATTTCTCTTGCACCATGTGCGGACGCTGCTGCCACGGTCTGCGGCTTCCGCTTGGCATGGCCGAAGCGCGTACGTGGCTTCGCGAAGGAGGCGATGTCGAAATTTTCTGCGAGGCRATCCCCTGGCCGCAGGAACCTCCGGCGGACGATGGCGTGGCCCAACACAAACGTAAGCGATCCTTTCCCACCGCCAGTGGGACACTACCGGTACGTGTCACCGTTTCGTTGTTAGCCACGTTCGCAGGGGCTTGTCCCAACCTGCGCAGTGACATGAGCTGCGGCATCTACGAGCGCCGGCCGATGGCATGCCGCATCTACCCAGCCGAAGTGAATCCCTTTCTTTCGGTCGACCCTTTGCAGAAACTCTGTCCGCCGGAGGCATGGGAAACCGCGACCGTCCTGCAGAACGATGCGGGCAACTGGGCCGACGAGACGGTGGCAGACGCGGTCGTCCGCCGTCGCGGTGCGGACTATAGCGAGGCCGACGCCAAAGGGCGTTTGTGCGATCTCCTCGGTGTTACCGAGGCAGGGCTCACGAACGAAGGCGTCGTGACGCATACGCCGGAGCCATCACAGCTGCTGGCCGCGCTCGATGTCGTGTTGGTCGAGGCGTCGAACGAATCCTTCAAACCTGACTGGGTGTTGGTATCGCATCGCCCGAACACGCTGGCGCTGCTGGCTTCGGCCGGAGCGAACCTCTTGCATGCAGGCGACCTTGCCGACAGTGGCCGGCGCTTCATCGCGTTCGTCGAACCCGGCATCTACGCCTGAGGTTTCTCCCGGCGCGACACTGGCTCGATGGATGCCATCGGGCCAGTAGCCGTTCTCCTAAGGCGGCGTGCCCTGGCTGAWCCAGCCGGCGAACAGCTGCACCATTTGCTGCGTCCACGCTTTGGATGGCGGGGGAGGCATGCTGCCGCTGCTCACGCGCGAATAGATCTGCGACGCGTACACCACGACGTCGTTATAGACGCTCAGGTCGAGGGTTCCCCTCGTGACCTGCTTCATATGAGCGATGTCGGTCGCGTTGAACAGCGGCGCGATGTCCTTCGCGAAACTGATGCCGGCTGGAGCGGCGGCGGCATCGGCGGTGATCTGGGGTCGTAGGTTCGTCATGCATGGCTCCTGGCTCTGCGTTGAGGGATGCTTCTTACTTAAGCGTGCGATTGCGTACGACTTCGGTAGCCCCGGAAGGACTCGGCACGCTCGGGGGCTCAGGCTTATGCACGGCACCGTTGGCGAGGATCACGCTGAAATCGCCGGAGGCGTGCTGTCCCTGGCTGCCGTGGCAACCCATGCAGCCGCCCATGTTGTAGGCGCCGCCGCCATAGAACATGTTCTTGTGAATGCCCGTGCCACCGAACTGGGACTCGTAGTCGCTGTTGACACCGGTATAGCCGCTGCCGACCAGGCCACCGCTAAACAGCTGCAGCGGGCGATTGGTTTCCACGACGATATTCGCGAGGTGATAGCTGGCCGGGTTCCGACCCGTGTACGGATCGTTGGTCTTGTAGACGCCGGCGTAGTCCTTGTCGACCGCCTCGAACTGCACGTTGACCAGTTTGTAGTACGCCCACGGCGAGGGCTTCTTCTGCCCATGCGCGTTGGCATAGGTCGCCATGGCGGCGTGCGCATCCTTGTTAGCCTGCACGATGATGTTCGGAATGGCGTTGTCGCGATAGTTGACACAAATGAAGCCGCCTGCCGGAAGGCCGGGCTTGCCGTCGCTGTTCTGGTAGTAGAGCTGGTTCTTCGGCCGCGTACCGACCGACGGTGTGCAGTACTGCGCACTCGCCGGTACGAGATCGACCTCGGGGGGAAGACCGCTCGGGCTCACGGTGGCGGTGTCGTCAAGCGTCACGGAAGGGATGGTCGGACAGGGTGCCTTCTGATCGCTGCGGCATGCCGGCAACGCTCCGGCAATCGCGCCGTTCTCATCTTCCAGCGGCGTGCCGTTGGGCCGCAGGATATTGTCAGCCTGCTCGAACGTGGCGTAGATGAAGTGCGGTGCGGTCGCCGTCTTCTGAATGATGTGCAAGGCGACCAGACCCCAAACGGCTTCGCGGTAGCATGTGGTCTTGCTCGTGTTCGTTTCGTACGAACGCACCTTGGCCATGTGGAACCGGCCCGATTGCTGTTCAGCCGTCGTGAGCTCGCGCCAACCCGCTTTTATTTCAATGGTGTTGAGCGGCAGGCTCACGTACTGACTACTCCCCGGCGGCGGACTGGCCTTGTTCGTCTCCAGATACGTTTGCGTCTTCTGGGCAACACTGCCGGGAACAGCGGTCCACCACTGGTTGTTAGCCACATAGGCGTATTCGGTGCGGTTG
>NZ_JBFUJE010000538.1:0-2559 GCF_056401535.1 Luteibacter sp. P4_E6
GCTCGGCGCCGTAGGTCCCGACGACGCGGGTCTGCGCGTCGTCCCAGAGCTGGCGCGCCTTGATAAGCAGGGATTGTCCCTCTGTCGTGAGCGCGACCGTCTTGGCCCGGCCTTTCGTGGGCGAGGCGATGGCAATCCAGCCCGCCGAGGTCATCGGGGTGAGCATGCGGTAGAGCGACGTGCGGTCCATGACCATTTCATCGGCCAGGCGGCTTAACGCCACGTCGGGTTCGCGCCAGATAGCCTTGAGGACGCCGAACTGGGCCACGGTGACACCCAACGGCGCCAGGGTGTCGTCATAGAGGCGGCTCAGGGCGCGGGTGGCCTTACGCATCGTGGTGCAGGCGCAGGGCAGGTCGGTGACAGAGATGGACTGATGCATACACATAGTGTAAATACATCATGTAGAAAGTCAATGACACACCGGAGGCTAGACATCCCATGAAGTACGCCACCTATCGCCATGAGGGCGAAGTCCATGTGGGCCTGGTCTCGAACGACGGTCTATCGGTCACGGCGCTGACGGCCGAGGGCCGACTGGTGTCCGACCTGCACCACCTGTTCGCGGGTACCGCCGAGGCGACAGGCCCGCGCGTCGCCCTCGCAAACGTCGTGTTGCTGGCGCCCATCCCACGACCCCGACGCAACATCTTCTGTGTCGGCAAGAACTACGCGGCCCACGCGAAAGAGTTCGCCAGTAGTGGCTTCGACGCGGGGCACACCGGCGCGCCCGACGAGCTGCCGACCGATCCCATCGTTTTCACCAAGGCGCCCGAGTGTGTGATCGGCCACGGTTCGGCTATCTGGTCAGGGGAGGGAGTCACTGACTTCCTCGACTACGAAGCCGAGCTCGCCGTGATCGTCGGCGTCGGTGGGCGAGGCATCACGCGTGCCGACGCCATGCGTCATGTCTGGGGCTACACCATCATCAACGACGTGACGGCACGCGACTGGCAGAAGCGACACAAGCAGTGGTTCCTCGGCAAATCGTTCGACACGTTTGCGCCGATGGGACCGTTTGCTGTCACGGCTGACGCGATCGATGGCGCGGCCCTGGACCTTTCCTGCCGGGTGAACGGCGAGCTTCGGCAGCACGCGAATACGCGCGACCTGATTTTCGATATTCCGAGGCTTATCGAAACGATATCGGCAGGTATCACCCTCATGCCTGGCGACATCATCGCCACCGGTACGCCGGAAGGCGTCGGCATCGGGCGAAGCCCTCCCACGGCATTACGTCGGGGCGATCTCGTCGAGATCGACATCACGGGAATCGGCCGACTCGAGAACCGCGTGGGCTGAGGGATTCGCCTGGACTGAAAACCCGCGTCGCCTGAAAACTCAGGCCGCGCGAAGCTTTTCGTCGCGTCCGGCGATGAGCGCCTCGAGTGTCGGCAAACCGAGGGCGAACATCGTGCTGGCCACCAGTTCGCGACGCAGCACCTCGCGTTGACGGAACGCCGAACGATGTTTGCTGGCGACTTCGAGTTCGCTACGTTCGGGCTCGGTCGAGGGCAGATCGAAAAAACCGTCGCGCGCGAGCACACCAGCGGATTCGATCCAGAAGGTGTCGTAGCTGGCCTTGATGCGCCCCGAACGTGCGTGCCCGTCGTTGCTGATCCCACGCAGGCGCGGCAACCCGTGGCTGGCAGCGAAACCATAAAGCAGCGACAGCAGCAGATTCTTCGGGCGCAGGCCATGGCAGTGCCGGGTGACCAGGCGCACACGCTCCTGGCCGTCCTCGGTGTTGGGGCCCTGGAGGCAGCCGACCAACAGCTCGCCGGTCGAGGGCAGTACCGTGATCGTGGCCGAGAAGAGCAGGGTGCCGTCGGCAGTTGCCAGGGCAATGTTCAATTCGCCCTCGCAACCCTTGCGGGTCGGCGGCATGATCACCACGCGAAGCGGCTCGCCGTTCTTCATGGCAGCTTCGGCGAGCACGACCTGGCCGTCGGCGATCATGTGCTCGAGCAGGCCCTCGGGCAGCGCTGAACTCACGAAGCGGTAGTGATCCATCAGCGCATCGAGACGCTTGCGTGCACCGAAGTGGCGGCTGATGAAACGGTGCTGCCAGCGCTCGACCAGGCGTCCATCGCGTCGGGTGGCCTCGCGTAGGGCAGGATGGCTCTGCAGCAGGCTAAGCCAGCGCAGGTGGCGAAGCGGCGCCAGCAGACAACGCGCCGCGTACCCTGCCGCGTAGACACGGGCGGAGCGGCGCGACTGCCAGTCGTTACGCTGGCGGAAGCTCTGAACAATCCGTTGCAGGGCAATCATGGGGGGGAGCTTCGCGGGGACGAGTCCGGAGTCTCTTCGTAGAATCTTTCGATAACCTTTCAGCGTCCGAAAGGAGCTGCGGGCGGCCCTTTTTTGGGTTCTTCGCGGATTACCGGGGCCTGGCCGCTCGGGTTTCGGGCGGGGCATTCTTTAGCACCTCGCGCATGGCTCGCCTTCGGCTTCGCGGGCTCGGCTTTGCCGTCGCTCTCTACACTTGGGCGCTTCGCGGGGAGACCTTGGTGTCCACCCTCGCTGCTCAGACACGTCCTCCGCGTTCGACAAGGAAAG
>NZ_JBFUJE010000539.1:0-2556 GCF_056401535.1 Luteibacter sp. P4_E6
TCGCCAGCCTGGTGGCGGGCCTCATCTTCATGCCGTTGCAGTCGGATGCCCACAACGCGGTTGTCTGGACGCGCGCCGAGCAGGTGCGCAACGTGCGCTGGGCCGGCAACCCTGGCCTTGCCAAGCTGGAGAACTACCCCGGCGCCCGACTGTCGCCACGGCAGAGTTTCGCGACCTGGCAGGAGAACGTGCGCGGTCGCTCGCGGCCGTGGTCGCGGCTTCACCTGGAATCCGCGCGGGGCCTGCGCGTACTGATCGAGATGATGGAGCGTAAGCACTTCCAGCAGAGCTTCGCGTTGATGCGCGCCTCGCTGGCTCGCCTGCCCGACCCGATCGTCATCACCGATGCCTCACAGGACGACTGGCGCGAGTGCGCCGTGGTCTTCGTCAACGATGCTTTCGTGCACAAGACCCGCCGCAGCGCCGAGAGTGTCACCGGATTGCCGATGTCCGCCCTGCTCGGCGAAAGCGCCGACTCGGTGGTCGTACCCCTGCGCCATTCCGACGGCTCGCTACTCAAAAGCCGCGTCGAGCTGGAGCCGGTGGCAGACCCCGCCGGCGCTATCACGCATTGGATGTCAGTCTTCCATTTCGGCCCCTGACCCCCGCCCCTTCGGACCTTGAACCGCGCCCCTGTAGGAGCCGATTCATCGGCGATCCCGCGCCAGCGGGCCAGACTACCGCCACCACCCATCGCCGATGAATCGGCTCCTACGGGGCGATCCCGCAAAACCCATTCCGCGATGACGCCAGCCGGCCTTAGCGCTATAACATCCCCATGACCGACCGCGTCCGCCTCTTCCAGACCCTGCCGCACACCTGCGGCTATTTCGCCGAGCGGACGGCGCAAAATCTCGTGGTCGACCCGGGCGCGCCCAACCTCGACAAACTCTACGGCCCGGCGCTCGCCAAAGGCTTCCGCCGTGCCGGCGGCCACCTCTACCTGCCCCAGTGCACCGCCTGCCAGGCCTGCGTGCCCTGCCGCATCGACGTCGAGCGATTCACGCCGGACCGCGCCCAGAAGCGCTGCCTCAAGCGCAACGCCGACCTGACCATCCGCGAAGGCCTCCCGGGGTTTACCGCCGAGCGGCATGAACTGTACGAACGCTACCTGCAGGCACRTCACAGCGGCGGCGGCATGGACGGTGCCGACGAAGAGGATTTCCAGCGGTTCCTGGCTGCACCGTGGAGCCCTACCCTCTTCCTCGAGTACTACCTCGGCGAGCGCCTGCTCGGCGTCGCCGTGACCGACATCGCGCTCGCCGGCGTTTCGGCCGTCTATACGTTCTTCGATCCTGAAGAAGAAGCGCGCGGGCTTGGCACCTTCGGCATCCTCCAGCAGGTCGAGCTGGCGAAGCGGCGTGGCATTCCGTATGTGTATCTGGGGTTCTGGATCGCCGGGCATCCGAAGATGGATTACAAGCGGCGGTTCCGGCCGTTGGAGATTCGGCGGCATGGGCGTTGGATTGAGATGCCTTGAGCCGTCACAATCGGCGTTTACATCAGCACCGGAACCAACATGGGCCCGCGCCGCATCGTCTGCCTCACCGAAGAACCGACCGAAACCCTCTACCTCCTCGGAGAGCAGGACCGCATCGTAGGAATCAGCGGTTTCACCGTGCGCCCCACCGAAGCGCGCCGGGACAAGCCGAAGGTCAGCGCGTTCACCAGTGCCAAGGTCGACAAGATCCTCGCGCTTAAGCCCGACCTCGCCATCGGCTTCTCGGACATCCAGGCCGACATCGCGCAGGCGCTGATCAAGGCCGGCGTGGAAGTGTGGATCTCCAACCACCGCAGCGTTGAAGGCATCCTCGAATACATCCGTCGGCTTGGCGCGATTGTCGGCGTTGCGGATAAAGCCGAAAAGCTCGCGGCGACGTTCGAACGCGGGCTCGATGAAACGCGCGAAGCGTCGGCGCGCCTGCCCCGCCGGCCACGCGTGTATTTCGAGGAATGGGATGAGCCGATGATCTCGGGCATCCGCTGGGTATCCGAGCTGGTCGGTATCGCCGGTGGTGACGATGTGCTGCCGGGCCGCGCCGTGGAGTCGCTGGCGAAGAACCGGATCATTGCCGACGCGCAGGAAGTCATCGATACGGCGCCGGACATCATCATTGGCTCCTGGTGTGGGAAGCGTTTTCGGCCCGAGCAGGTTGCCGTGAGGCCGGGCTGGGAGAATGTGCCGGCGATTCGGGATGGGCAACTGTATGAGATCAAGTCGCCGCTGATTTTGCAGCCGGGGCCCGCTGCGCTGACGGACGGGCTGGGGGAGTTGCGGCGGATTATTCACGGGTGGGCGGGCAGGTAGTACCAAAATAGCTAGAGCGTTCCCTCGCCATGTGGGGCGGTATACGGACCGCCAGGCTCGCGAATGAGGCCTATGCGAATGGCCTCGCGCACGAGGGCCACGCCGCTGTGCACGTTGAACAGGTCCAGTAGGGACTGCCGGTGGCTCTCCACCGTACGCACCGAGATGCCGAGCTCGAGGGCGATGTCACTGGCACGCAGCCCCCGCGCCATCCGCTCAAGCACCTCGCGCTGGCGACGCGTCAGCCG
>NZ_JBFUJE010000540.1:0-2544 GCF_056401535.1 Luteibacter sp. P4_E6
GGCTTCACATCATGAGCAAACTCACAGGCAAGGTCGCGGTCGTTACCGGCGCATCCAAGGGTATCGGCGCCGAGATCGCCAAGTCGCTGGCCGCCGAAGGCGCGTCGGTCGTCGTCAACTACGCGTCGAGCAAGGCCGGCGCGGATGCCGTTGTCGACGCCATCACCAAGGCGGGCGGCAAGGCTGTCGCCGTCGGCGGCGACGTAAGCAAGGCCGCCCAGGCGCAGGCCCTGGTCGAGGCGGCCGTGTCGAACTTCGGCAGGCTCGATATCGTGGTGAACAATTCGGGTGTCTACAAGTTCGCTCCGATCGAAGCCTTCGATGATGAGCACTTCGACAGCCACTTCAACGTCAACGTGCGCGGCACCTTACTGGTCACGCAGGCCGCGATGAAGTACCTGCCCGAAGGTGGCAGCATCATCAATATCGGTTCGGGCGTGAGCAGCATGACGCCGCCGCAGTCGGTGATCTACACCGCGACCAAGGGTGCATTGGATGCCATCACCGGCGTGCTTGCCAAGGAACTGGGACCGCGCAAGATCCGCGTCAACTCGCTCAACCCGGGTATCGTCGAGACCGAAGGCACCCACACCGGCAACATCATCGGTTCGGAGCTGGATACATTCCTGGTCTCGCAGACGCCGCTGGGTCGCATCGGCCATGTCGACGACATCGCACCGGTAGCGGTGTTCCTCGCTTCTGACGATGCGCGCTGGGTCACCGGTGAGATCATCGTCGTCTCAGGCGGCCTGCGCTAACCACCGCAGGATCACTCCGACAGGCTCAGCTCCGGAATGGAGCTGAACCTGGCGGCCAGGAACTCAGTGAAGACCTGGGCTTTCCGGGTCTGTCGACGACCTGCCGGCGACACTGCGCTGATCGGAAAGGCGGGCGGCGAGTAGCCAGCCAGCACCTGCTGCAAGCGCCCCTCGGCAATATCCCGCGCGTACAACCAACCCGGGTTGTGCCCCATCCCGAGTCCGGCAAGTACCGAGCCCCGGATGTGTTCGGCATCGTTGGTACGTATCACCGGATTGCCGTCGACGACGAGGGGTACGCCGTTCTCTGCGAACCGCCAGGCGCGCGAGGCGCCCTGGAACATGAAGACCACGCAAGGCATCGTTTCGATGTCGCGTGGATGCTGGGGAACGCCGTAACGCTCGAAGTAGGCAGGTGTACCCACCGTCGCGAAGCGAACCCCACCGATGCGTCGCGCCACCAGCGACGAGTCGGACAACGCGCCGATGCGGATCGCCACATCGATACCGTCTTCGACAAGATTGGCGTGACGTTCGGAGATGTCGAAGTCGATCGTCATCTCCGGATAGAGGGCGAAGAACTCCGGGAGGTAGGGCAGGACGAAAAAACGTCCGAAGGCCGCCGAGATAGCCACGCGCAGCACGCCCGTCGGAGCGACCTGCGCATGCCCTACCCTGGCTTCAGCAGCATCCACGGCCTCGATGAGCTGGAGGATGGACTCGTAGTACTGCTGGCCAGCCTCCGTGACGCTGAGGCCGCGGGTGGTCCGGCGCAGCAACTGCACGCCCAGCCGCGATTCGATCGCGGCGATCTGCTTACTGACCGTGGATTGGGAAACGCCGCTCGAGATCGCGGCCTTCGAAAAACTGCCGGAATCGGCTACCCGCACGAACAACTGCATGGCATCAAGCCGATCCATAAGTGCTCCGCATCGGGTTCATGAACGTACCGGGCCCCGCTGACTCAATCTACGGCAGGCATGGCAAGGCTGCCAGCCTCGAGGCCGCTCGGTTGAACCCGTTACTTTGCACCCGTCCGTTCACGGCGAGAAGCCCTGGAACGGACTAACATCCATGCGGCCATCGAATACCGAGACCCCGGGCACCGAGTTCAAACGTCCAAGACGCGGCCGTGGGTTCGGCGAATAGTCCTCCGTCTTCAAACAAGGCCAACCGCATGAATGACACCGTTCTCAGCAAGAGCTTTCTCGACGCCCAGCGCGAACGCCTCGTCGCCCTGCGCAAGCAGCTGATCGGCACCGCCGACGACGCAGGCAACGAAGAGGGCCTGCTCCAGCAGACCGCCGGCGGCGAGCCGCAGGATTCCGGCGACGACGCCGAGCGTTTTGCCCAGCAGGACCGGGACGAATCCATCCTGAGTCACAACGAAGGCCGCATCGCCGTCGTGGACCGCGCGCTGGAGAAACTCGCCGAAGGCACCTACGGCATCTCCGACGGCAACGGCGAGGAAATCTCGAAGGCACGCCTGGAAGCGATTCCCGAGACGATCTACACCCTCGAGGAAATGGAAGCCCGCGAGCGCGCCGAGCGCAACGCCCGCTGAGACCGCACGCCAGGCGTAATCCCTCCCCGCCACGGAACAAAACTGCAAGGAGCGCGGGCCCGCCAGCTGTTACGTTGACGGCATGACGTTACGTGTCGGCATCGTGGGCGGTTCCATGGGCGGTCTGTTCGCAGCGAGCTTGCTGCGCGCGGCAGGCCACGATGTGCACGTCTTCGAACGCTCCGTGCGCGGCCTTGAAGGACGCGGCGCGGGGCTCGTCGG